>CAZUHR010000006.1:0-25237 GCA_964620335.1 uncultured Desulfobacteraceae bacterium | reverse complement strand
CAGCACCGTGAGTGTTGGTGTGGCCCAATATCGGGCCGGGGAAACGATTGACGCCTTGACAAAAAGGGCGGATAAGGCCCTTTATGAAGCCAAAGCCAACGGTAAGAATCAGATTTGGCTTTCACCCCATGCTAAAAGCTAATCGCTGATTGCGCTCAGACGGAAACTGCTCAGCTCCTGAACCCTATTTATTCATCTTTCAAGACGCACTAACAACATTATGGGCCGGCCTTATCTTTGACACACAAGGCCGAATTCCGTAAAGTCAGAATCCGAAAAAAGTTCTTATTACCGAATATCAAGCAGATAGCCGCAGGTCCGATCCAGAATCCAACCCATATAATAGCTTGGTTCGACTACATGCACCGCTTAAATTCTATGATAGCAAGAAAGATAGATTAGAAAAAATAAAAACTTGACGTATTTATCTTATCAACATAAAATTTACTATATTTTAAAAACAAATGAAATTTGAATTATTTTTAATAATGATAAGATGTACTTATTGATAATATTTTAAAATTGCTATTCAATTTAGTCTTTGGAAGGTTTCAGGAGGAAGTTACGGATAGATAGACAAGATCAATAATAAAATTTGAGTGCCGCCCAGCTTCAACACATACTTATAAACCATGTGATGGCTAAAGCCTCCAAAGGTTATATCTTGAAAAGGGAGTATTAGGTGGCATTTAAAAGGCTTCTCGGGTGTACGTGAATCTTTACGGCATCTCGGGAAGCCATTATAAGTAGACCTGTTGGCTTATTAATCATCAACGTAACATGATAGTCCAAATTTGTATTTTAATTGTGGTGGGCCATGCAAATGCTATGGAGGTATCCGTAGGATTTTGCGAATACTCTTTTTTATTCCTTACCGCCACAGTGCATACTTTTCGAAAGTTAAAGACTATACAGGAGGGTCTATTTTGGCACAGATTATGACAACCAAAGAAGTTGCGAAGTATTTAAAATTGCATCAAATAACGATATGTAAGTTATCTAAGGAAGGCAAAATCCCTTCAGTTAGAATCGGCAGTGTCTGGCGATTTGATAAGGAGGTCATTGATGAGTGGATCGCCAAAGGCTAAAAGAAATAATGCAAGACTGTCTTCATAACGAGGCGTAGAAAACCATTGAGAAACGGAAGAACAAAGATATCAGGTTTTCATAATATTTCTGTAATTTAGAAGGAGATCAGAATGAATATCTACGTAGGCAATCTATCGTATGAGGTGACCGAAGAGGATTTAAAAGAGGCTTTTGAGAGCTTCGGGCAGATCGAATCGGTCAAAATTATAAAAGACAATTACACGGGCAGATCAAAAGGATTTGGATTCGTAGAGATGTCCAATAATGCTGACGCTCAGTCGGCAATTGACGGCCTGAACGATAAAGAGCTTAAGGGACGAACGTTAAAGGTTAATACGGCTCGTCCTCGCACCGAAAACCGTGGTGGTAGAGGAGGATACGGTGGTGGCAGAAGAGGTGGAAGACAAGGTGGGGGACGGCGTTTCTAATAACCGACCTCAAATATGAATATGAGTATAAGGAGGATCAGCGTCAGGCACAAATATTTGAAAAAGGAGGGTAATGGCAAAGCGCAATAATCATAGCTTTAAAAAGTTTCAAAAAGAGCTCAAGCGAAAGAAAAAAGCGAAGGAAAAGCTGGCCCGTCGGCAAGGAAAAAAGGATCAGGATATAAACGGCGTTGACGAGGAAAAGTATTCGGATTGATCGATAGGATGCATTTATAAGTAAGGAGCAATGTATTCTGGATCTACTGGAATAAAATCCATCTATACTGTTATTACTACAAGTGGAATGTAATATGAATGTAATTGAACCGTCTCAAAATAGGCTTGCTGTGCTTATTGACGCAGACAATGCACAGCCCTCAATCACGGAGGGTCTCTTATCAGAAGTCGCCAAGTACGGCGTTGCAAGTGTAAAGCGTATTTATGGTGACTGGACTACACCGAATCTAACCGGATGGAAATCCGTCCTACTGGAACATTCAATCCAGCCGATTCAGCAGTTCCGTTATACTTTGGGGAAGAATGCGACAGACAGTGCAATGATAATAGATGCAATGGACTTGCTCTATACGAAACATTTTGACGGATTCTGCCTTGTATCTAGTGACAGCGACTTCACTCGTCTCGCCTCCCGGATTAGAGAGGAAAGTCTGCTCGTGTACGGATTTGGAGAGAAGAAGACTCCAAAAGCTTTTGTGTCCGCATGCGATAAATTCATCTTCACTGAAGTGCTTCGGTTCCAAGAAAATACAGAGGTTGCCGTTAAGCAGAAGACTGCAAACGAGCTTAAAAGAGATGCCAAACTGGTAGCTCTTCTACGAAGTGCCCTTGAGGCGGCTTCCGACGAGAGTGGGTGGGCTCATTTGGGTGCTGTGGGCAGTAATATCGCTAAGCAGGCCCCGGAATTTGATCCTAGGAACTACGGATTTAGCAAACTTGGGGAACTCGCCGCAGCCATCAGACTTTTCGATGTGGATGAAAGACTCCAGAGTGACGGTCATTCGCGGTCAATTTACATCAGCGATAAGCGGAAAAAACCTAAGAAATAGAATTCTATGAAGCTGGATGGGGAGTCAGATTTTTTTTTAAAAAAAGGGCATCCCATCATCATCCCCGATGGCATACCCTTATTTGTCCTGCTTGGAGTATTATGGGTTAAACCACGCTTACATTAACAGCAGCAGGGCCTTTTTGACCCTGCTCTATATCAAATGTAACCTTGTCGCCTTCACAAAGAGACTTGAAGCCTGCAGCATTGATTCCTGAATGATGAACGAATACATCCGGGCCATCTTCTTGCTCAATGAAGCCAAAGCCTTTGCGGTCATTAAACCACTTCACAATTCCATTAGCCATAGTAACATCCTCCTTTCAAATAATTTCTCATGTTTCCAGACTTCAGGATGTCACTTTTGACAAATAGATCTTTCCTTCAGACGAAACAGGCCCGCCCATAAAGGCGAGCCCTCATGATTTGTCTATAAGATAACCTTCCTATTTACTGAAGTCAAGCTATTTCAAGATCCCTGATGCACCATCCAAGGCATCTTTTCCTACAGATTCAATCATGGAAGCCCATGAAAAGCCGTACCTCATACTTTAACCGGATGAACATGAATCAGGTGCCGGGTATGAGACAAGGATTGAGGCCGCCATTCGATCTTTTGCTAACATTTTAGGAGGCATGATTACTTTCCATAATAACCACTTCCGGGATTTGTTTGATGAAATTCTGCCTCAGACTGTATGTATAGGCCCCCTGGCATGGTATCATCAGAACGTCGCCTTCGCAAATTTCTTTACCAAAGTAACTATACCCCCACACATCATGGGGGGTGCAAAGGGAGCCGAGGATAAGGCAAGGCCGTTCCGACAAGGAAGGGCGTTTAAGATTGAGAACCGGAAAATAATCGGTTTCAAACCGCTCCCAGCCGATGGCGTTGGTTCCTGCATCAGTTATAATAAGGTCCTCTGCCTTTTTATCAACAACAGTCATTAAAAGATGCATTGCATCATTGCATATCCATCTGCCCGGTTCAAGGCAGATCTTCAATTCCTTGAGGGGGTATATGTGATTTTGGATGGCCTGTCCAATTTTTTTGGCGAACTGCTTGAGTTGTTCGGCAGGAAACCTATAATGTCTGTTAGGAGAGATCACGTCTTCTCCCCTGGCCTTTTTTAGCATTCCTTCGGGCGTGCCTGCGGGTTGAAGCCACTCACCCTGCTCCGGCCAGTACCCACCGCCGACATCTATGAATTCAAGTTGCCTCCTTACCTCGTCCGGCATTGAAGAGAGCAGCTTGCCCAGATAACGAATAAAGTCGGCCTGGCTATCTGCGGAAAGGTTCCAGCTTGTATGGAACTGTATGCCTTTCAGGGCGATGTGTTTGCATGCCTGGGCCATTGTCCGGAACTCCATCAGCCGTTCTGCAGGTATGCCGAATTTTCGCCAAAGGCCGTTGGGGTTGGTTGTTAGCCTTACACCAGCACGAACCTGTGTGTTGACGGACGACGCAATCCTTTCAAGTCGATGGAGTTCTCCAAAGCTATCAAGCAGAACCGTCACGCATCCGCTGTTACGGGTGATCAGATCCAGCTCCTCTTCTGTTTTTCCCGGGCCGCTGAAAACTATCTCTTTTGCTCCCAGCTGCAGGGCCATCCGAAGCTCCATGCCGCTTGAGACATCCAGGCCGAATCCGGATCGAATTAGCCTCCTGGAAACCTCTGGATGATTATTGCTTTTAACAGCAAAGTAGAAGGCAGCATCGGGCAATGCGTACCTGAACTCCTTTCTGAATTGTTCAGCCCGTTCCAGCAAGACGGAACTATCGAGGACATATATGGGCGGCGTATGATTTTTTAAAATCTCAAGAAAGAGCTTTCTTCGGCTCAGATATTTTTTGACAAAACCGATAAGCTCATCTTTGGGCAGAAAAGGGGTTGCCGGGTATGGAGAAATCTCCGTGGCTTTTTCAGTATTAAGGGATTTCATGTTGCTTCAATCTCCACTAGAACTTTGTCCATAAGCAGATTGCATTCATTTTCTATATCTGTTTTTCCTGAAAGATTGAAAATAACATGCCCCAATAAAAAGGATTCATACTCTTCAGGAGGCATCTTGATAGTATCACCTGCCCTCCGCCGTAAATATATTTCACGTATTCGAGGGTCTTGGGATATACACTCCGTATCTATTCTCCTGAGGATGCCGCCGTGTTCGGCATGGATGCGCAGCCCTGCAAACTGTTGTTCCGTATTTGGCTTGACAATCTGAACCGGGCGCATCTGGGCGAAGTCTAATGTCAGGGCGAGGATGTCAAGGCCATAGGCATTGAGGAGCAATGAGGGCAGACAATCTCCTCCCGGTCTGGGTGTAATTTCCAGGAGAATGATGTCTTTGCCCTTAATCATAAAATCGGCCATGCATATTGAACGCGTGAGACCCAGTGCCGAAGCGCTTTCGGTCAGATAAAGCAAAAGCTCACTTGGGGCCGGTCCATTAGACGGGGAATCCGCAAGGACATATCCCTTAATGGTCCCAAAAGGACCTTTTTCCGAATGGATCTTTCGTGAAAGCCTTATTATCCTCGCCGTATTTCCCTCAAGTAGAAAATCGCAGCTGAATTCGGCAGCGTCAATAAACTCTTCAGCAATAATGTCCGGAGAGCCGAAGGATATGTCCTTGTAGAGCATATTATTTTTACGACGCCTGATGCCGTTTTGGATCGTATTAAAAGCCTTTACGCATTCTTCTTCGCTTTTGCAGTGGAAGACCAGCTCACTGCCGCTGGATGAAAGTGGTTTTAATACTATATCTCTTCCGAATTCTTTAAAGGCGGATAAGGATTCCTCCATACTGGTTATGGTTTTCACCTTGGGACATCTGATATGGTTCTTCTGCCACAGAAGTTTTGAAATATACTTGTTGCGACAGTTATTAACCGCCTCAGGCGACGGATAGGGAACAGAAAATCTTTGGGCAAGAAATGATGCAAGAGCCAGGGACTCACAATCAAAACACGCCACACCGTCAATGAATTCCCCCCAATGATCCAGATGAGATAGCAGTCGGGACAGGACCTCTTCGTTATCTTCAAGATTGCATAGTATTTCCTCATGGTCACGCGGGGGTTGCTCCCGCGCATTATGTCTTACCTCCGGGGCCGTTATAAAAAGGGCCCTTTCCGGGCATGCCTTTCTCATGAAGTCGATATAGTCAGGTGTTGTTCCGACTACCAGAACTCTTGCTTTATGTTGCAATCGATATCCTGTCTTCAGTAACATGAAGTGTGGTGAAGTTATTTACTTGAGGCAGGCTTAATTTATAAAGAGGACGGGGAGTAAGGTGAAACCTTGATTTCCAGTTAAAATCGCCACAGAGAAAATCGACCACGTCAAATCTCTTCTTACAGGCAAGCTTCAAATGATGTAAATTGATCAGCTTGGCAATGCCTTGAAATTGTCTGTCTGCTCCCCCGGCGAGAACGGTGTAGGCGTTGTTCCATAGAGCGCCGACATCCACCGCTGCCAGGCGATCGCCTATCAGTACGGATGACAGCATGAGAAGGCCGTTGTTTTTAAGAAACTCGATCATATCTATGAAAGCCTTTAAAAACCTGCTGTCATAGAAATATGAGTCCTCTTTGTAAACGCTGAGATTCTTCTCGAACATCCAGTCAATGTCAGGCATATGATTATACCTGTAATGTACGTTTTGGTCATGAAGCAGGTTCAGTTCGTGGTTGAACTTTTTCCGTGTTTTTTTTGAAAAGGTCATGAAGTAATTTTCAAAAGAGTATTCATACTGTTCAGGGAAAAAAAGGTATCCTACCTCATCCACTGTAAACGGAGTGTCGTAGAAAGGAAGGATTTCTGCATCAATGTATCGGATAAAGAGCTTTCCCTGGAGATTTCCCATAAGGGCATTGAGGAATTGAGGATCTGGGGCGAGTATCTTATTCTGCTCAAGCCATGTCTTGCCTTTCCATGTTTCCCCTGGGAACTGGGCGAAATATTCTTCCTCATCAATCCAGCTTAAGGGCAGAAAGCAGCGTCCTCTCCTTGGGCTTTCACCTAAAAAGAAAATATTTTGGCGATTGTAATGCCTCATGAAGCAAGATCTTATCCCCCAGAGGTCAAAGATGCATGTCTTGGGCCAGAATTTTTCCCAAAGCTGGGCACAAATTTCCGAGTCCTGAAAAGCCTGAACCTTAGACATGTTATCGCCTCTTGGTTACGTTCAGTTCACTATGCGATCCCCCAAAAAAGTCCTGTGCGAATTTTCTTGCCTCTTCAGGGTCATATGCCTTGCAGCTGAACACATCCAGGTAAACAGCATTTGTCTGGTTGGCAAAATGAGCGGAAATTAGCGAAGTCTCAATAAGCTGTACCATGGAATAACCGGCAACCCTCTCATCTTCACCAAAATGAACGACCATTGTTTCACCGAATCTTTTCATCTCGATAAGCTCGCATAGTTCGACTACAAATCGACGGATAAGATCTGCATCACGTATCTTGTCGGGATCGCAGTTATAGATATCTATTGCCGAGGCAATTCCCCAATAATCCTGTGCCGAGGATGCATCCGGAATCCTCGTTTGATGTGTTTCAATGGATTTTCTCATCATGTTTAATGAATTCATTAATTTCTATTTCCTCCTGTATTTTTTATCTTTAAGATTTTGATGAGTTGATAATAGAATCCTTAATCCCAATCCTCTTCCCCCTTCCTTTTATTGCGCTTTCTAATCTTTTGAATCTTTTTGCCGTCACTAACAAAATAGTCTTCCGGTTCTTCATAATAGTCGTCTTGGCCTTCAATATCGTCTTCAGTTGATAAAGTCATATCCAACGGTTTATCATGAGTGTTAGTTGGATACTTTTTTTTCTCCGGCATATGTCTGTCCTCTTCTTAAATCCTGTTCTTACATTCATTGACCTGAAACCCTTGATGAGCATATATGAGCATCTTTTGTGCCAAACTCCATCTTTCCCTTAATAGCCTGATATTACATTGAAAATGGTCTAAGCACATATGGCGTTTGTTTTAAGATAATCAAAAAAAGGTATTTATATTCCGAAAATGTGGTAAACCGGTAATATAGTTCCGATAAAGCTGTTAAAATTGGAATAAAAAATCTATAACCGATGTCTGAAATCAAATATCTTGACCCATAGAGAAACTTTTAGTTATAATAGTAGTTTATAAGCTATATTTTTGTAGGTTGGGCAGATGAGTACGAAGCCGATTAGTGTGGCCAATTAATTTTCGGTATTTTTGTTCCGTTTATTGAGGTATCGGATGTGATGATAAGACTGGCACTGGCAATAAAGGACCGGGCACTTCAACGATATCTGGATAAAAAATTCCAGGATACGGATGTAAGGGTTAAGAGCTTCGGGCATCTGAAGGCTCCCTGGCAGGAAGTTATTCGTAGTTGTGGGGATATTATAGTAATAAGCGAATCCTTGATTCCTCCGCCGACCGAATCCGGTATATCAATGCTCAACGAGCTTCCTGAAAACCCTACTACTGTCGTCCTCCATGAAAGCGATTCTTCTGAAGAACACGCAAAACTTGTTGCCGAGGGCGCGGATGTGGTTCTTTACACGTGCATATCTAAAAAGAGCCTGGTTGAGGCTATAGAATCCACTTTAGAGTCGCGTCGGCAGTATATCAGTAAAAACCGGCTGAGTCCCCGGGACCGGATGGCGCCAAATATAAGTGATTTTATTTCCGAAAGCAGGGCAATGCAGATTTTTATTGATGAGGTCAGGAGAATTATCCCCGGCAATTCACCCCTGCTACTGCTTGGAGAGACAGGTGTGGGCAAAGAGCATCTTGCAAAGGCCATTCATGCGGAAAGTCCCCGATCCAGCGGACCTCTGATTACGGTAAACACACCTGCTTTGCCTGAACAGCTCCTTGAGAGCGAGCTTTTTGGGCATGAGCAGGGTGCATTTACCGGTGCGATTCGTTCGCGTAGGGGTGCCTTTGAATTGGCTCATGGAGGGACAATTTTTCTTGACGAAATTGGGGATATGCCGCTTCCTCTTCAGGCAAAGCTTCTTCGCGTTCTACAGGACTATGAAGTTAAGCCTATCGGAAGCGAGCTCCCCATCTGGACCGATATCAGGGTAATCGCCGCGACTAACAGGGACCTCGAAGCGGAAATAGAGGCAGGGAATTTTCGCAAGGATCTATATTATCGCCTGAGTGTAGTTATGCTTACAATCCCGCCGGTCAGGCAGCATAAAGAGGATATCCCGGCAATGGCTCGAAGATTTCTGAATTTTTACAGGCACAAAATAGCCAAAGATATAGATGGGTTTACAGAAGAGGCCATGAATAAGCTTTGTGGATACGACTGGCCTGGAAATATCCGGGAGTTGATGAATGTGATAGAGCGTGCAATGCTACTCTGCCAGTCCGACAAGATAACCCTTGGGGATTTGCCTCACATATTCCATAGGCCTTCTTCAATTTCAAACAATTTTTTACCTGACGATGGTACAGTGCCTGAGGACTGGAAAGGTAAAACACTTCCGGAAGTGCGGCAGGAGACGATGGATAAGATTGAAATGGCATATCTGCAAATGGTCCTGAAGGAAGAAAATGGACGTGTTGGAAAGGCTGCGAAAAAAGCCGGAATTCATATAAGGGCTATGTATAATAAGATGAGACGTTTGGGTTTGCAGAAAGAGGCATTTAAATAGTTTCCAATAATTAGGGAACCCGGCAATCTCTTTCCGGGAGCAAAAGTGTATTAAAAAGTGTTTCCAGCAGCAATAAGATGGAGCAGTTGATTATTCGATGAGTCCTTTAATTGGGCAGACTGGCGTCCCCAAAGGAACGTGTAACGGGTAAGGCAAATGTGAACTTCACGTTGTTTTCATGGTTTCCGCAAGCTGAAAAATTACCTGCAACGGAATGGCCGTAATCTTATTGTCAAGGGCGTATTTCTGATCACCGGGATAAATGACCCACAAATGTTCCAATCCCAGATCTTCAATGGCAATATGCATGGACCGATTTCGCCCAGGGGCATCTGTATATTTAAATTCAAAACCATGCCGTTTACCAGCGATCGTCAACATGAGATCAAGTTCAGCACCTGCGTGTGTGGCCCAAAAATACGCATCTCTGGTTCGAAAAACACGGATAACATGCTCCAGAGCAAAACCCTCCCATGATGCACCGATTTTGGGATGGCCCTGCAAGTCGGCTAAGGTTGAAACCTGCAGCAGGCTGTGAAACAGACCACTGTCACGAATATATATCTTTGGTGCTTTGACCTGTCGTTTTTTCAAGTTTTCAAACCACGGCGGCAACACCCGCACCATGTAAGCACCGGAAAGAATATCGAGATAGCGCCGCGCTGTATTTTCAGCAGTACCAAGAGCTCGGGCAAATTCCGCTGCATTCCATACCTGCCCATGGTAATGGGCCACCATCGTCCAGAATCGCCTCAGGGTTTCTGCGGCAATGCTGATGCCAAGTTGGGGTATGTCTCTCTCGAGAAAAGTTCGGATAAAGCTTTCACGCCATTGCATACTTTCAGACTCGGAATCGGCAAGAAAGGCTCTAGGCAAACCGCCCCTTATCCATAATTTATCACGATGATGCTCACCGACTTCCCAAAGTTGAAAACCTGACAGATCAACGAACCCGATCCTTCCGGCCAGAGATTCCGAAACACCCTTGACCAAATGCGGTGATGCTGATCCAAGCAACAGAAATTTGGTATTCTGGCTGGATCGATCCACAAGTACACGGAGCAGTTCGAACAATTCAGGTTTTCTTTGAACCTCGTCTATGATCACCAGGCCGGAGAGATCCTTCAACGCCTGCATGGGAGCAGAAAGACGCTGGATATCAACAGGATTTTCCAGGTCAAAAAATGTGGACGGCTCTTGTTCAGCTATGAACCGAGCCAAAGTTGTCTTACCACACTGCCGCGGTCCGAGCAGGGCGGTGACCGGATGGATATGAAACGAAGCCTTGATTTGGTGGATTGGCGCTGGTCTGGGAATCATGTGGCTATATTAATACTTGAAAATCGTCATGTCAACTGCCGATTTTCAATATAATCTAAAAAATGGAAAATCAGCAAGCGCCTAAATGAGATAACTTACTGATTTTATTATGACGTCCCCAATCCCGCTGCGCGGAATCTTTGACAGTCTTCCCTTCGACATCGTGAATTTGTCCTGAGTTTTGGATATATCGGCGGGACGAGATTTGAAATCGAATATGCCCCCAAATTAGGAATCCCGGTCCAAATCAACTGGGAACACGGAACTTCCCAGCTAATTTATCAATATCCTTTACCACTTATGGAACAAGAGCATGGGTTTTTCTTGGCGTGGAAAGAATTTTTCTGTAAAACTAATCTGGAAATAGGAGGATAAATCATGAGATGCGACATATGCGGAATAGAGATCGAAACCATTGATGAAGCCATCAAGAACGATTGGATACCCTATTTTTATGAAGGAGAGAATGAACATGGCCCTTTCTGCTCCTCTTGCGCACAGCAACTGATTTCAATAGGCGAAGATGGGGAACCTGAATTGAAAAAGGAATATCGAGGGAAGATCACTTACCAAGGTGGGGATTATGCATATGAGGAGCCCAAAGAGGGATTGGTAATCGGTATTGCGGTTTCAGATACACAGGAAGTGGGAAGTTGCTGAATGATCACTTTAGAGATGTTAACGGTAAGACAACATTGCAGAAATGGGATAAGTGGAAAGATATTCGAATTTATCAGCATTTTATCATTAATTCATTAATAAGCTGTTTTAGAAACTACGTCCCTTCTTAATAGGCAACCCGCCTTATACCTCACGGCATGGGGTATCTTCAAGCGTTCTGTTTTTTCTATTTTGTTTTTCATGGCCTATGGGTTGGAGATTAGCTTAAAATAGCTGCTTAAGCAGATATCCGAATAGGCAGACTGTCAACAAAAATCTTGATTTTTTGTCCCTATAAACTTATAGGCATATTTATTTCCAGAAAACATTTTACGACCAGCCTGAACGAGGATCTGCGCAAAGCCATTAAAAAACTTGCCATTGACCTTGACCTCACCGTCAATGACCTTCTGGAAGAGGGTAGAGAGGTGGTCTTTTGCATCTTAGAAAGATACTCCTGACACAAACCTGGGTAAGAGAAGATTGTTAAACATGCCTGGAGCTCGGTATTTATATATCCCTTTTATTTTGGTGCTTTTCCTTGCATCCATAGCACTACCGTCCCATTCACAAGAAAGCGGGCTTGAAAGGGCAAAGTCCTTAAACCAGCAGTCCTCATCGCCTTTATGGCCTATTGGAACCTCGGAACTGATAGTAATCCGACTCTACGTGAAGGACCGGAACCACCTGAACGCTGTTGCCGGTGAACTGGATATCTGGGAAAACCACCCTGAGGAAAAGTATGCTGTGGCCGCTGTTAAGCTCGACGAGTACCGGTGGCTCCAAAGCTTGGGCTATCAGATGGTAATTGACAGTGATAAAAAGACCGTGCTGGGCGTTGAACCCTCTCTTGATCCCCGTTTCCACTATTTTGACGATTACTACGCAAATGCCAACAACCTCTATGTCTTGGATTTCTTGCAGGACATCAACGTTGCCTACCCCCAGCTGACACAACTCTACGATATAGGCGATGCCTGGATGGCTGGCCAGCCGGGTGAGCACGGCCGGGACATCTGGGTATTGCGGGTCACCAACGAGGACCCAGTCTATGGTGATATCGCCGACAAGCCAGCCTTTTTCCTATTATCCACTATCCACGCTCGCGATGTGTCCGGGCCGGAACTGGCCATCCGCTACATTAAATACCTTACCGAGGGCTACAATGGAGAGGGCTGTTATGGCGTGGATCCTGACGCCACCTGGTTGGTAGATCACAACGTGGCCTACGTGCTGGTGATGCATAACCCGGACGGGCACTGGAAGAATGAGGAGAATACGGGCAATAACCGCCACAAGAACATGGATTCGGACGATGGGTGTAACATTTCAAGCTCGTGGGGCGTGGATCTGAACCGCAACCACAGTTTCCTGTGGGGTTGCTGTGGTGGTTCCAGCGGCGATCCTTGCTCTGAGACCTATCGTGGCCCCAGCCGGGGCTCCGAGCCTGAGACCCAGGCCTTTCAGTACTACTTTGCCTCGGTGATGATCGACCAAAACGGACCCAACGGCGATGATGAAATCCCGTCAGCCGCGCCCAGTGACACGATGGGAATCTTTATTAGCCTGTGTAGCTACGGCGACATGGTGCTATGGCCGTGGGGCTTCGAAGCCTATGGCAACTCGCCCAACTACGCTCAGCTACAAACCATCGGACGAAAATTTGCCTCTTACAACGGCTACAACCCCTCTGGGTATGTTGGGCATGATACCGACGGTGCCACCGACGACTGGACCTATGGAAAGTTCGGAATCCCCTCCTTCACATTTAAGGTGGGACCGGGCACCTCTTCTGCCTGCGCCGGTTTTTTTCCAGCTTACGGGTGCATAGATGGGGATGATGGTATGCCACGGGATTTTTGGAATGAGATAAAACCGTCACTTCTCTATGCCCACAAGATCGCCCGCACACCTTATATGACAACTTATGGCCCCGATGCCGACGACTTGGCAGTTGTACCAGACAAGGTGCTCCCGCGTACGCAGGTGTAGCTGACGGCTACCGTCGCCGACCACCGCTACGGCAGCGATCTGCTCAAACCCATTGCTGCCGCCGAGTACTTCGTTGATCTCCCCGGTGAGGATGGCACGGGCATCGCAATGTCCCCCAGCGATGGCATCTGGGGTGATTTGACCGAGGACATAGAAGCAGTTATAGATACATCGTTCCTGACACCTGGCAGGCATTACATCCTGGTCCATGGTCAGAGCAACGATGGATACTGGGGGCCATTCGCAGCCGTCTTTCTCACAGTTCATCGCTCCATGCCGTGGTTGATGCTGCTGCTTGGTGATTGATGTGCTCCTAAAATAGCTATCTGGGCAGAGTCTTTCGGCCCCGCTTTTTCCATTTCTGCCTGTTTGGATAGCTGTTTGAGCAGGAATTTATGAGACTGAGTTTATGAGATATCCGAATAATACATAAGCGCAGGATAAAAATTATTTGGCTGTATAGGTGGCAAGATCAGTCAGGTTTGGGGATGTGGAGAAAAACTTCGAATAAATTGAAATCCAACCCAAGTTGATACCAATTCAACACTCAATTATACTCCCAAAAAAAGAAAAGACCTTTCAAATTACCTCCAAAATTCACACTATCTTGGATCAAGAGAGCATCAAAAATGAAGTGCCCAAAGTGCCAGTCGGAAAATCTGGAGTCCCGCAAATTTTGCCGGGAATGCGGTGCAAAACTCATACTGCTCTGTCCTCAATGTGGCTCAGAAAACTTACTAGCAGACAAATTCTGTGGTGAATGCGGAAGGAATTAGAAGAGTTATCTGTTGATGAGGTAAAAACCCTCGCGGAAGTTGAAGCCGAGCGAAAACATGTTACAGTACTTTTCTCAGATCTATCAGGATACACGACCATCACCGAGAAGCTTGACCCTGATGAGGTTAAAAAAGTGATGAGTCATATCTTTGGAGAGATCGCCCAGATCGTAACAAAATACGAGGGATTTATAGAAAGGTTTATCGGCGATGCGATCATGGCCATATTCGGTTTTCCCAAAGCCCACGAATACGACCCGTTACGTGCCATCAGAGTAGCAGTAGAAATCTATGAACTGGTAGAAAGCCCCAGCCCCCAATTATTTGTCGTGACAAACCGCTGTATTTTGCTCCCGAGGACGCGCCGGCCGGGATTTTTTTGCCCAGACGAGTGCCATAAACCAATAAGATTGGAAATTCGAAGGGTTGCCAGCTTTCCCTGGATGTAACCTTTTGTGTAAAGTCCAGGTCAAAATACAGTGACTCTCCGTAAAGTGTACAACAGCATTGACCCTATTTCCCTTCACTTGAAAGACGATTTGGTGATATAGTTAATTACTGAAATTTAAAAAGGGTGTTAATCCTTTCAGTTGAGAATCAAACCAAAGATAAGGAGGTAACACCCTATGAAAGCCCGAAGGCTACAACAACAAGATGATATTGTATTCGAGGTTATCGAAAATTTCCAGGAAATTATCTGGAGCAAGATCGCTTTAAAGGGCGGCCCTGGAGAAGAAGTCGGCCTCAAAAGAGGGGATCTCATTCTGGCAATCAAAAAGCAACCGGTGTCCGGCGTTGACTCCTTTGTCAGCATGGTCAACAGCTTGCCCCGTCACCAAAAAGTGGTCTTTCTCGCTCTGGATCACCGGAGCGGCAACACCAGCTACATGCAGGTGGAGGTGAACTAATAGGAGAGACGAAACATGCACTATTTTCCACTTGTGTTACCCTTTCTTCTGATACTTTTTTTTCTCTTTGCTTTCCTGATCCTTTTGATCGAGATCGGAATCCTTGAATATGCTTACGAGAGGATAGGGGTCGACAGAAGGTATGTTTTTCTTTTGCTCTTTCTCTCGCTCATAGGGAGTTATGTGAACATTCCTGTGGCGGAATTGCCTGCCGAGCAAGTGCATTCGGGCAGGGTCGTCACTTTTTACGGGATGCGATACGTGATCCCTATGGTCGTCGATTGGCCAAAGACCGTTATTGCGGTGAACTTAGGAGGCGCAGTGATCCCGGTGTTGCTTTCACTCTATCTTATGGTGAAAAAAAGCCTTTTTGGAAGGGGTCTTTTGGGAGTTGCCATTGTCGCCGCCGTCTCCTATTTCATGGCCCACCCCGTTCCCGGGGTGGGCATTGCAGAGCCCACTTTCATTCCTCCTCTGGCGACCGCGGCTGTGGCCCTTATGATTTCCAGGGAGTATGCCCCACCCCTCGCCTATATTTCGGGGAGCTTGGGAACGCTGATCGGCGCAGACATCTTAAACCTTGGCAAGGTCCGTGGCCTAGGCGCCCCTGTGGCATCCATCGGAGGAGCGGGTACTTTTGACGGGATCTTCCTGACTGGAATCGTCGCTGTGCTGCTTGCTAGCATTGTGACAGGAAAAAAACCTTCTGCGTCTTAAATCTCGGTAGCCTGGGGTTGTGGGAGATTCTTGTGAAAATATAATAGTTGGCAAGACCGGGCTTCATCCTCGCCCAAGACCCCGCCTTGGGCTTCTTGGAATCAATATTCTACGATTCAAGGAGAGAATCGAGAACCAGAGACTCCGTCTGCCCCTATTGAAAATCAAAGATTTAGCTGTTCTCTGCTCTCTGTGTCCGCACGAGTACTTTGCCGGAACCCGCGTATGGGAAGCCCGGCCATTCTTTTCCCTGTTCTCTTTCTGGAGGTGGCTGAGGGCTTCCTTTGAAGCTTTTTACCTTGTTGAAATAAAGGCCGTCGGCAAAGACCGGATGATCGGGTTTGTAGGGCTCTACAATTTGGAAATAGGGCAAAGAGTCTACCTCTCAGCGGTCCTCTTCGATCCTGAAGATCGAAGACAAGGGTGTGGTCGTCAAGCGTTGACCCTTCTCTTCAACTTTCTCAAAGAAGCGGGTGTGATAAGAGAGGGCCGTGCCCAAGTTTTTAAAAACAATGTGGTCTCCTTGGCATTTTTGCAGACGTTGGGTTTTGAGGTCCTTGCTGATCAGGGAGATCAATTCTTACTGGTCAAGGCCGGTACAGGGAAGTGAATGAGAGACATGATATCCGGTTCTCCATTGAAACGAATAAAACAGATACTGCGTCTGATTTATTCGAAGGAGCATTCGGAAACCTACTTTTCGAACTTGAAGAATCTCATGGACCTATACGGAAATGATGGGGTTATCACCGAAAAAAGGGAAAAATACGAGCACCGGGGACTTCTCAGCGAAAAGGACGCTTTTGTGATTACCTATGCTGACAGCATTTACCGTATGGGGGAGAAGCCCCTTCGCACCCTTCACCGGTTCCTGAAAAAGCACGTAAAGGACAGGATCACAGGAATTCACCTTCTCCCCTTTTTCCCGAGCAGTTCGGATGCCGGGTATGCGGTGATCGATTACAAGAAAGTGAATCCGGATTTCGGCTCCTGGGAGGACATCGGAAGCATCTCAAGGGATTATCGTCTCATAGTGGATCTCGTCCTGAATCACGTTTCGAGTCAGTCGGAGTGGTTCAGGGCCTTCCTAAAGGGAGATAAACGGTACCGCGATTATTTTATCTGGAGCAACAAAAGGATCAAAATGCCTGAGATTTTTCGCCCTCGTGAGTCCCCTCTCTTTACGGAATTCCCCACCGCCGGTGGCAAAAAGTACCTCTGGACCACCTTCGGCCCCGATCAGATCGACCTCAACTACAAGTCGCCCGAAGTACTCTTGAGTATGATTGATGTACTTTTGTTCTACCTTTCAAAGGGAGCTGAGGTCATACGCCTCGATGCGGTCGGCTATGTCTGGAAGGAACCCCATACGAGTTGCGTTAATCTGTCCAAGACCCATCAAATCGTGAGACTTTTCAGAAGTGTCCTCGAGTATGTGGCTCCCTATGCACTTATCCTCACTGAGGCGAATTTTCCATACAAGGAGAACATCTCCTATTTTGGGGAAGGCCACGAAGCCAACATGGTGTATAGGTTCTCCCTCCCCCCTCTTGTAATGGATGCTTTTGCACGAAAGGACGCGTCCTACATAAGAGCCGTCACTGAACGAACCCGAGAGGATCTCCTTTTCTTTGACTTTCTCGCCTCTCATGACGGGATCGGCCTCATGAGCGCCAAGGACATTCTCAAGAAAGAGGATCTTAGAAATCTCCTCCGAGTTACAAAGGCTCATGGCGGATTGATATCCTATAAAGGCACCGATGGAAGTAAAGCCCCTTATGAGCTTAATATCAGCTACTTCGACGCCATTAACGACCCAAACCGGCAAGATGATAGCCTGGCGGTCAAGAGGTTTATTGCCTCCCAGGCGATTATGCTCGCCCTCAAGGGGGTCCCGGGGATTTACGTACACAGTTTGATTGGCTCCAGAAACGACCACAAGGGCGTGAAGCAGACCGGGATAAAACGCATGATCAACCGAGAAAAACTTTCAGAAGACCGGATTGAAGCGGACCTTTCGGACGTCCGTTCCCGGAGACATCAGGTGCTTCAGGGCTTTCTCCACCTGCTGAGGGCGAGGGAGGGCATCCGTGCTTTTCATCCTTCGAGCGTCAGGAAAGTGATTGACTGTGACAAGAGACTTCTGGCTATTGAGAGGTGGTATGCGGGTGAAACCGTGTGGGCCGTCATCAACGTGAGTGGAGACAGGGTTGCCTTCCCTCAATATAAAGGCAAGACCGATGCCGTCTCCCGCAAAATATTTCAGGGGCAAGCAGAGCCTTACGGGGTGTATTTTCTCCGATGAGAGGATTGCAGGGTTCGTGAAAGGAAAACTTACCCAGCCAACCGCTTTACAGGAAAATCCTTTCTTGGTATGGATAAACTTCAAAAAGGTTACTCAGAGGCCAATGCGGGGACCTTCTCCTTTGTGTGTGAATTTTCTCGACAGCAAGAGGACTGGTAATATGTGGAGAGCAATAAGCGTAGAGAGCCAAAAGGCTTGGTATGTGATTGGCGGACTCCTATTTATCTTCATATGGCCGCTTTTTTATTATGTGCCTCATGCTTGGAGCCTTGAGGGAGATGTGGTGGAGTTGGAAACGACCGGAGTCTACAAGACGGAACAGGGGGATTCGGACCAACTGGCAGAGCAGTTGGCCCTTTTCCAGGCCAAAAATGCGGCCATTGAGACAGCTGTAAAATATCTTTTCAGCCGGAACCTCATTAATATTCATGAGTCAAGAAAAAGGGAAATTTATAGCCTTGCAGCGAGCCTCATCCCATCACAAGTATTGCAGAAGCAATGGAAGAAAGAGGGAAACAGCCGTGAGTGCTTCATCCGTATCCGTGCTTCCGTTGCCATTTCTGATATGATCAAGGCAGAGAAAAAGGACCAGAAACTTGAAGAAAAAGAATCGCAGGAGTCTTTTTCCGAGGAAATGGAGCCCAGTGTTTCCCATAACATTGATCCCGCCCGGGACATCTCCAAAGCCTATCGACTGCTTCGGAGAAAAGAACGGCGTGTGGCTATGATCTACCTGGATGCTCTGGAAAAGAAATACCCTCACTGGGGCGACGTCTATATGGCTAAAGCGATCTTCTATTTCGCTGTTCGCGAACCCGGTGAGATGAAGAAAGCCTTGAAAAGAGCCTGCCGCTTCGGAAATAAAGAAGCGTGCAGCGACCTGGAGAGCATGAGCAAGGTGCACGGTATCGATCTTGAAGGTTGACCGGGAAAGCTCTACATGAACACCCACTCCGCCTTTGATTCTCTCACTTCCCTCGTCGCGCTGTTTCCGGCACCTTCCGGTAAATGACCCAGGCGCTGACTGCAAGCAATGAACCAACAAAAAAGAAAGGCAGGTGAAAGTCAGATACCGCCAAGAGACCTGCAATGAATGGCCCCGCTGCGATCCCCAGGCCGAATCCCGTGGTGATGATGCTCATCTGTCGGCCCTCGCTGCCTGTCTCAGTCAAATCGGCTGCCAAGGCAAAGGTGGGGGCTGCGATACCTGCCGCGCCAACACCCTGCAACACCCGTACCCAGATGAGTTGATGGGTTGATCCGGCTTCTCCCAAAAGGGCTGTGGAAATGGCCATCAAGACCAGTCCGCCAATGATAAAGGGTTTGCGGCCGAGCCAATCAGAGAGCCTTCCTAGGGGAATTTGAAGTACGAGGCGGCTGACCATAAGGGCACTGAATGCGATACTGAAATCAAGTGCTGTCTCATGAAGACGGGCGTTAAACTCTACCTCTAAAGGGGTCATCATGGTGATGGCGGCGGCCATCATGAAAGTGGCAAGACCTCCTCCAACGATGCCCCAATTGAAGAGACGCCGTTCAAACATATAAAAGGGACTGCCTTTCTTGGCTCTACCAGTGCCCGGTACATCTTTGACCAGGATTTGAACCAGGATGAAGGCCAAAAGGATAAAGAAGGCGGCGGCAAAGAAAGCCCAATGGAATCCAAGGTGATCGTGGAGGACGCCGCCCAGGAGCGGGCCCGAGGCAAAGCCTGTCATTCTCGCTGTGCTGTAGACACCCATGGATCCCCCGCGGCTCTCTGCATTGCTGGCCGAGGCCATGAGGGCCATTGAGGCGGGAATGGTCAGGGCCACACCGACTCCTTGGAGCATGCGAAGGAGTAAAAGATCCGCGAATCGTGTCGCCACTGTGAACGCCAAAGTGCTCGCCCCCATCAGCAGCAGACCGCCCTGGATGAAGCGCTTGCGTTCACCTGTCTGGTCACTCAGAAGGCCGGTAACAGGTTGGAGGAAAGCATTGACAAACCCATATATGGAAATAAGAATCCCGGCCCGCACGGACTCCGGCCATGCCAACCATGGGGCGGGCAATTGCGCCACATAGAGAGGGATAACAATGAAAAGAATGCTGTTGCCTAACGCATCGGCCAGCCGTGCAATAGACAAAGCCAGAACGGTCCGGTTTAGACCGAGGCTGTGTGAGATTCTTATCGTCCGACCCGGTGAAGTCATGAGTCCCCCACAGATCTCCTACCATTGATCATTTTTTCCTCTGGAGGCCAATGCCCCAAAGAATTCACTTGCAAGGGCACTCAGTTTTTCCAGCGAAGGAACATGTAGGTACATTTGGTGCCCCGCATGAAAATAGGTCAAGCGGTCGTTAGTCCCTATGATCGGTCTATAAAGTAAAGGGTGGAGCAGCCTTACAGTGTACTTTTATACCATGAGGGATGACAAAGCAAAAGAGGGTTATTCCTGTATCTTACAGCCTTAGAGCGTGTATTTTTTCCCGCATGCGTAAACATTTATACATTGAAACTCCGCGGAAATTCTAATATTTATTGTTCATGAAGAAAAAACTCCTTCATAGCCTCGGCGCCCTCTTTGTCCTCAGTCTCTTCGGGTTAGCCCTCTGGGCTCTTCATCACGAACTCAGGGCCTATCATTTGAAAGATATCCTCGACTCTCTGGACAGAATCCCGGCCGCCCATCTCCTCGTGGCTCTCTCACTTACTTTACTGAGCTACATCATGATGACCGGATACGATGTCCTGTCATTGCACTACATTCGGCGCCCCCTCGGATACGCCAAGATCGCCCTCGCCTCCTTCATCGGTTATGCCTTTAGCAACAATATGGGGCTTTCCATGGTGGCGGGAGGATCCGTACGATACCGTCTTTATTCCTCTTGGGGTCTTTCCGTTCTGGAAACGACCGAGGTCCTCGCTTTTTGCGGTCTGACTTTATGGCTTGGCTTTTTGGCCCTGGGTGGTGTCGTTTTCGTTCTTAAGCCAATGGTGATTCCAGATGCCCTTCATCTTCCCTTTGATTCCGTGCGTCCTTTGGGTGAAATCTTCCTACTTGCGGTCGGTGCTTACCTCGTGTTAACTATTTTTCGGCAAAAACCTCTCAAAATTCGTAACTGGAAGTTTCCTATTCCCTCCCCAAAGCTTTTCATTGCCCAGATAGCGGTTGCTTTCCTGGATTGGGTTCTTGCCGGTACAGTCCTGTTCGCCCTGCTTCCTTCATACCCGGATTCCTCCTGGGTTGGTTTTATGGCCGTCTATTTGCTCGCCCAATTGGCGGGACTGATAAGTCAGCTTCCCGGAGGTCTCGGCGTCTTCGAAACAGCAGTGGTTCTTCTCATGCCGTCCAGCTTGCCTACTTCTCAAGTTCTGGGGTCCCTCCTAGCGTACAGGGGTATTTACTATCTCTTTCCCTTCTTCGTAGCACTGGCCTTATTAGGAACTCGAGAGATCCTTCACAAAAGGAGAGCTTTCCAGAGAATCGCTAGGGCTTTAGGTCATTGGGGTTCTTTTGTTGTACCACAGATTTTGGCGTTCGGTAGCTTCTTGGGGGGTACAATACTTTTATTTTCTGGAGCGACACCCGCAGTGACATGGCGACTGAACTGGCTTAACACATTTCTTCCCTTACCGCTGATAGAATTCAGCCATTTTCTCGGAAGCCTGGTCGGGATAGGGCTTATAATACTGGCAAGAAGTCTATATCGTAGAATCGACGCCGCCTACATGCTTGCTGTCATTCTGTTGGGAGCGGGGATCGCACTCTCCTTGCTCAAGGGATTCGACTTTGAGGAGGCCATAGCCTTATCCATCGTGTTGGGTGCTCTTCTTCCCTACCGTCCCTATTTTTACAGGAAAAGCTCCCTTACTGCGGAGCGGTTTAAACCGGCTTGGGTGGCCGCCATCCTACTTGTTATGGTGTGTTCCGCATGGCTGGGATTCTTCTCTTATAAGCACGTGGCCTATTCAGAGAACCTCTGGTGGCAATTCACGCTTCAGGGTGATGCCTCGCGTTTTCTACGCGCCACACTGGGAACCATCGTGCTACTCATGAGCTTTGCCCTAGCAAAGTTACTTCGGCCCGCCTCTCCGAAACCAAGCGCCACATCAAAGGCGGACATTGATCGAGTCGTTCCCATTGTGGGAGCTTCACAAAAAGCCTACGCATATCTGGCACTTCTGGGAGACAAAACCTTCCTCTTCAACCAAGCGGAAAACGCCTTCATTATGTATGGTGTCGAGGGCCGTAGCTGGGTTGCGGTAGGTGATCCCATCGGGCCGTTAAAAGAGTGGCACGAGCTTCTCTGGCTCTTTCGAGAAACCTCCGACCGGTTCGGTGGATGGCCGGTTTTCTACGAGGTCGGTTCAGAAAATCTTTCTCTTTACCTGGAACTTGGACTTAGCTTCTTAAAACTGGGAGAGGAAGCCAAGGTTCCCCTTGAAAATTTTTCGCTGGAAGGGAGCGCTCATAAAAAATTGAGACAGGCCTTTAACAAACTGCACAGGGAGGATTGTGTCTTCGAGGTGCTCTCCCCGAAAGAGGTCAGCTCCTCCTTGGGGGAATTTAGATCGATTTCAGATGCCTGGCTCGCTACAAAGAACACGCGAGAAAAAGGGTTCTCTCTTGGATTCTTCAACGAAGACTATTTGAAAAGGCTTCCGGCAGGGGTTGTCCGAAGAGACGGCAAAATCATCGCCTTTGCGAACATTTGGAAAGGCGCCGCCAAAGAAGAACTTTCCATCGACCTGATGCGCCATGATTCCGACGCTCCCAGTGGGGTTATGGACTATCTGTTCATCCAACTGATGCTTTGGGGAAAGCGTGAAGGATACCAATGGCTTAACCTGGGAATGGCACCCCTATCCGGCATGGAATACCATGAGCTTTCTCCGCTATGGAACCGCTTGGGATCATTCATCTTCCGACATGGAGAACATTTTTATAATCTACAAGGGCTGAGGCAGTACAAAGAAAAATTTCATCCTCAATGGGAATCCAAATACTTGGCTTCGCCCGGCGGCCTCTCTGTGCCTCGGATACTTGCTAATGTGGCTTCTCTTATATCGAGGGGTATGAAAGGGGTAATCGCGAAATGAGACTTCATCCCTGGATGAAGTTCTGTTTGACTTCCCCGCCCGGTAATTTCAGTTTTGACAAGTTGGCAATCATCAAGAATCCACCGCCGAGTACCCGGAGATCGGGAAGACAACGGACTCATGTTATATGATCCTCTTTGCACCATCATCATTCTCCGCGCTTTAAAACCATAAGATTCAGTCGAAGTGATGAATAGAGGGTACAAATTCTCCTCCACTGGTCCACCAGAGGGTGAAGGTCAGAAAAGCTATCCGGATCAACCCCGGGACGAACACAGCCGCAACCCTGTCTGCCAGGGCCTGGACGAGATGTTCGGCGGGGTAAAAAATGAAAAAGCGACCCAAAAATAGGCACAATTTTGGACAAAATTTCCTAAATTTGGGTCGCCCACTACACTTAAGTTATTGATTTCATTAGGGTCGATTGCACTGCCCCCAAAAGTGATACCAATATTTAAGTTAGTCTTTAGACAATGTGCGTGTCTAACCCCTTGTTTAAGGAAATGAGAAAAGGAGTTTCAGCAACATAGTGAAACCGCTTAACTATTTGATATTTTTGTATTTGAAGTGCAGAAGCAATATAAAGAAAACAAGCAAAAAAAATAATTTCTGTCACATTTTGTTACATTTTCAGATGCCAAATTTATGAGATATCCGAATCATAAATAAACGCAGGATAAAAACTTATCTGGCTGCATTGGTGGCAAGATCAGTCAACATCTGACTTCGGCTTTAAAACACATTTTATATTTCCCCAGAATAATTGAAGTTTGCTAAATGATGCCTGTTTTTGACTGGTATTCTACTGTATACTTTTCTGGCCTTGATTTTTATGAAATTTCCTTCATAATAACGCACAGTTGTATTAAATTTTTTCATTACATTTATGAAGTCGGGTTAGCAGCAACGATAGGAACATGAGAGTATACTTGAGTCATTAGCTTTAGCAATTGAAAAAAACACATTAAGCAAAAAGATCAGTCGATCGGGCTCCGAACGGCACGGCCGCCTTTGTTCAAGACATGAGTATAAATCATTGTTGTGGAAACGTCTTTATGCCCCAGTAGTTCCTGCACTGTGCGGATGTCGTAACCGTCCGCAAGAAGATGGGTTGCAAAGCTGTGCCGAAAGCAATGGCAGCCGACCGGCTTGTGGATACCCGCGAGGGTTACGGCCTTTTTTAGGGCCTTTCGGACGCAACTTTCGTGTAGATGATGGCGCCGGATTTCTCCAGTCCGTGGATCTTTGCATAGAGATCTGGATGGGAAAACAAATTGCCACGCCCATTGCCGGGAGGCATTGGGATATTTTGTGGTGAGCGCTCCGGGGAGGTTGACATGACCAAATCCGCGTTTGCAATCGTCTTCATGAAGGGCCTTGACCTTTTTCAGATGCACCCGGAGAGGTTCGTGGACATTCATTGGCAGTACTGTCACACGGTCCTTACCGCCCTTTCCGTGACGAATGAGGATCTGGTTCATTGAAAAGTCAATGTCCTTAACACGGAGTCGCAGGCATTCCATGAGGCGAAGTCCTCTTCCATAAAGGAGTTTGAGTATCAGTTGAGGCTCGCCGGAGATCAGATCGATGATTTTAAATGCCTCCGGTTTGGAAAGTACGACAGGAAGCCTGGTCGGTCGTCTGGCACGTACTGCGTCAATAGGATCTGTCAGTTCGAGCCCGAGGACCTTTTTATACAGAAATATCAATGCGTTCAGCGCTTGATTCTGTGTGGAGGCGGAGACGTTGCGGTCCACCGCCAAATGTGTAAGGAATTCACTAATATGCCTGGAGCCCATTTCCGAAGGGTGTTTCTTTTTATGAAAGAGGATGAATCTACGAATCCAGAAGATGTATGTTTTCTCGGTCCTGTACGCGTAGTGTTTCACTCGAAGCGCATCTCTGACCTGTTCGAGCAATTTTTTGGGCTTATGAGTGGTATTCATTTCAATAAACGAGCTTTTTGGCGTGATATTTTGTCATATTAACCTGTTTCCAACATGCCAACACATTTCAATAGGGCATATGTCATGCCAAATAAAAATAATAAACAAATTCATAATGTTAGGCAGATGGAAGCGAAAATGATCTGGAAATTTGCACAATTTTCAGGGTGGCTTTGCACAGGTTTCTGTGCAAATAATTGTTGCAAATTGCAACAGAAGGAGCCCAATAAATGAGAATTATTTCCGAATTATCCAATAAATACGAAATAATTCTCG
>CAZUHR010000005.1:0-25899 GCA_964620335.1 uncultured Desulfobacteraceae bacterium | reverse complement strand
ATTACTGGCTGGTGGTATAAATATCAAAAATTACATGAGTACCCTTGATGAAGATACGACTGTAAGGGCTAGAGAAATTGTGTCCGGTGAAGTAACAGAGATCATTGAGGAGAAACGGATAAAAGCCACTGTTATTCGCCGGCGCAAGAAAGTGAAAGTTAAGCAGGATATCAGGGAGTTAAAATTAGCCGAGGAAAAGGAGAAGGAGAAGCCTGATGTTCTGAGACCTGAAAAGCCATCAGATAAAGGCGAGCTTCCGGAGGCGGTGACCGAAATCCCAATGGCACCAAAGGACGCAGAGAAGGAGTCCAAGGCTAAAATGGCTGTTGAGGGTAAAACCGCTCAAAAAATTGAATTGAAGGCAGAAGAAAAGCCCCCTGCTCCTGATAAAAGTCCCGAAGCAGTGATTCCGACGGAAAAGGCAGAGGCGTCTGTCAGCCCTGAAAAGGCGGGTAAGTCGGTTCCCAAACCCAAGACCAAGCCTAAAAGGGCGAAAAGAAAGAAGATTGATCAGCCTGCTAAGATTATAAGACGGGCAGAAGAGGGCCCTTTAGGGGATATTTTAGCAAAAAAGGCCAAAAAGAAGCCTGTTGATATTGTCCCAGAAGTTCCAGAGATAGCTAAACCCGAGGATCTGGCGGGGGAATTACCTAAAAAGGACGAAGGCATAAAGCCAAAAAGAAAGAAAAAAGGGAAAAAGAAAAAAGAGAAAGATTTTCAACTGGAAGAAATATCGGAAAGAGTGCCTTTCCGACATCGAAAGAAGGAAGTTTATGAAAGAGCAGATCTTTATGACGGCCGTCCCAGAAAGCGCATGGGAAAGAAAGGCGCAAAAGCCAAGGAAGATGTAAAAAAACTGAAACAGACCGAGATTACAGTTCCAAAAGCCATTAAGAGAAGGATAAAGGTTCAAGAATTTGTGTCTTTAGCTGAATTGTCAAAAGTCATGGGGATCAAATCAACGGAACTAATAAAGAGATTGATGAGTCTTGGATACAGGGCCAGCATTAACGAAGCCATAGATTTTGATACAGCATCTGTAGTAGCGGACGACTTAGGCTACGAGCTGGAATTAGATGTTTTTGAGGAGGCAGGTTTTCTTGAGGAGACTGAGGATCGAATTGAAGATCTTGAGGTAAGACCACCGGTAGTGACGATTATGGGCCACGTGGATCACGGGAAAACATCTCTTCTCGACTATATAAGGAAGTCCAATATCATAGGAGGTGAATACGGTGGTATTACCCAGCATATTGGGGCCTATTATGTGGAAGCCGAAGGTGGTGATATAGTTTTTCTTGATACCCCCGGGCATGAGGCATTTACAGCCATGCGCGCTAGGGGTGCAAAGGTTACGGATATTATCGTGCTGGTCGTAGCTGCAGATGATGGTGTGATGCCTCAGACAAAGGAGGCAATCAATCATGCCAAGGCGGCTGGTATCCCTATTGTTGTGGCCATTAATAAGATAGATAAACCGGAAGCAAATCCTGAAAAGGTCAATAGGGAACTGGCAGAGCTTGGTCTTACTCCTGAAGATTGGGGGGGTGATACCATCTTTGGAAATATTTCGGCAAAGACGGGCGAGGGTATAGATGATCTATTAAGCCTTATTTTGCTTCAGGCGGAGATTCTCGAGCTAAAAGGAAACCCTAATAAGGCAGCCAGGGGCACTATTATCGAAGCGGCCCTGGACAGGAGCAAAGGACCTGTGGCCACGGTCCTTATTAAGAATGGGACCCTGCATCAAGGGGATTACTTCGTATGTGGTGAGCGTTACGGTCGAGTAAGGGCTATGCTTGATCAACGGGGGAAGCAGATGAAGTTGGCCGGGCCTTCCGTACCTGTTGAATTGTATGGCATATCCGGTGTTCCAATGGCCGGTGACGAATTCATCACCGTTCAGGATGAGAAAAGAGCGAAACAGGTAATTGAACACCGCAAGTCCGAAATTAAAAAATCTGAAACAGTAAAGAGAGGGTTAGTCAGTCTCGATGACCTTTTTGAGAGGATAAAGGAAGGAGATGTGAAGGAACTCAACATCGTTCTTAAGACCGATGTGCAGGGTTCTCTGGAGGCGCTTTCAGAATCGCTGGATAAGCAAAGTACGGAAGAGGTCAAGCTCAAAATTATACATTCGGCCACCGGTGCTATCACCGAGTCGGATGTCATGCTGGCATCCGCCTCAGGTGCCATTATTATCGGCTTTAATGTTAGGGCAAATCCGCGCGTTCGCGAGATAGCGGGGAGAGAAAAGGTTGATATTCGATATTATGATGTCATTTACAATGTGGTCAAGGACATCAGGTTGGCTATGGTTGGACTACTGGAACCGGTTTATGAAGAACGCATAATTGGGCGTGCTGATATTAAGGAGATATTTCGTGTTCCTAAAGTAGGTGCAGTTGCGGGTTGTCAGGTTATAGACGGGCATATTGAAAGAAATGCTAATGTAAGGCTTTTGCGTGACGACGTGGTCGTCTTTGACGGAAAAATCGCATCGCTCAGGCGTTTCAAGGAAGATGCGAAAGAGGTCCAGAGCGGGTATGAATGCGGCATAGGACTGGAGAATTTTCAGGATATCAAGCCGGGCGATATCTTCGAGGTTTACCAGTTGGAGCAGGTACAGGCGGAACTCTAACTTTTTTTCTATCCAGCATCAAGCATCTTAGGGTAAAGCCGATATCTTGATATCAAAATATCATATGAGCCATTCAAGAGGAATTGTATTTGAAAGCGCATTATGGTCGTCGGTACCCTTAAAATAGAATTCTGTTTACCTGAAAACCGATCTCTTAAAGGAAAACGGAAAGTTGTAAGGAGTATGATTGATAAGGTAAAATCGAAATTTAACGTTTCTGTTGCAGAAATCGGTTCTAATGACAAGTGGCAGAAGATCGAGTTAGGCATCAGTGCAATCGGAAACGACAGACGCCACATTGATTCTTCCTTAAATCATATCCTTGAATTTCTCGACTCACTTTACCTTGCACCAATGGTGAATTCCGAGATGGAGATCCTTAATCTATAAATGAACATTTGGCCAGAGGAGGAAAGCGGAAATAGGAATGCGGAGAGCGGAATATTGAGTCTTAAGATTCCGAATTCCGAATTCCGAATTCCGAGTTCGGAAATGTTAGCTGGTAAGCGAGCCGTAAGAGTGGGGGATCAGATCCTCAAAGAAATTGCCACACTACTCCTTAACAGGGTCAAAGATCCCAGGGTTCGAGGTGTTACAATAACCGGAATCAAACTTAGTGATGACCTGAAAACAGCAAGGGTTTATTTCAGCGTCATAGGTGAAAGAAGTGAGGTTGAAAGGGCACTGGATGGCCTTAACAGTGCGAAGGGTTTTATAAAAAGAGAGATCGGGCTCCGCATGAAGTTGAGATATGTACCAGAAATCAAATTTGTGCATGACCCATCCCTGGAAGGCGGAAGTCACTTAGACAGGATTTTTGAAAAAATACACAAGAATGAAGGCATGAGACGTGGGGAATAAGTGTCGTTGGACAAGATAACCAGTGTTCTGAATGAAGGGAGCTTTTTTTTGCTCACAACTCACACTGACCCTGATGCCGATGGCATCGGATCCATGCTTGCCCTCGGCAAAGCGCTGCTCGATTCAGAAAAGGATGTAATTTTGTTAACCCAGGAACCCGTTCTTGCTCCTTTCAGCCTTCTAAAAGGTGCGGACATGATTGTACAGGGATTTGACTCTCAAAAGAATTTCGACGCTGTTGTGGTCTTGGACTGCGCTGGGATGCCCAGGCTGGGGAAACACCGGACCTGTCTTGAGGGGCGCAAGCCGCTGATAAACATTGATCACCACGAATCAAATAGTTTTTTCGGGGATTTGAATCTTGTCGATTCAAACAGTTCCTCGACAGGTGAATTGGTATTTGAATTGATCAAGGTGGCGGGCCTTCCTATTGGATATCATGTCGCGGAGAACATCTTTATTGCTATTCAGAACGATACAGGTGCATTCAGGTATGAGAATACAACCTCGGCATCGCTGAGAATTTCAGCGGAGATGATGGAGTATGGTGTAAAACCCTGGGAAGTATCCCAGAGGATTATGGATGGCTATAGCCTGTCAAGGTTGAGGTTGCTGGAAATGGTCCTCGGTACGATCGAATTTCACCATGAAGGCAAGATTGCGATTATGACCATTTCCTTGGATATGTTTGAAAAGGCCCGGGCACATAGGGAAGATTGTGAAGGATTCATAGATTATCCCAGGTTCACACGGGGTGTTGAACTAGCTGCTTTGATTCGCCAGACACATGAAAATGACTACAAATTCAGCCTGCGGTCCAACAAAAAGGTGAATGTGGCCATGTTGGCATCTTGCTTTGGGGGCGGGGGACACGCCAGGGCGGCTGGGTTCGAGCGTCACGGATCGATTGGGAAATTGAGGAAAGAATTTTTAATGGAAGCTGTTCGGTTTTTATGAACGTTCAGCAATCGGCTATCAGCTATTTATATTAAGCTTGAAGCTGATGCCTGAATTTTTGCCAGGTTTTAGATGGGAAACTCAGCTGATGGGATACTCCTGATTGATAAATGTGAGGGCGAAACTTCTTATGGAGTGGTCAGAAAGGTCAAGTCCGCATTCGGCAAATGGAAAGCTCCCAAGGTCGGACATGCAGGTACCCTGGATCCATTTGCCAGCGGATTGCTTATAATTCTTGTAGGCCAGGGAACCAAGCTCTCAAGTTATATCATGGCAGGAAAGAAAGTCTATCAAGCCATTGTAAGGCTTGGGGTAGAAACAGACACTTTGGATCCTACTGGGCAAGTGGTTAAGAAAAGTAAAGTGCCCGATATAAAGCCGGCATACATTACAAAGAAGGCTCAGACGTTTGTGGGGGAAATCGAGCAGACACCACCTGTTTTTTCTGCAGTCCGATATAAGGGTACGCGCGCATACAAGCTGGCGAGGATGGGCGTCGAAATAAATCTTGAGAGAAAAAAAGTGACCGTGTTTTCTCTCAGAATTATTTCAATTGATCTGCCGGATATTGCCATTGAAGTTACCTGTTCCAGTGGGACCTATATCAGGAGCCTTGCACATGATCTGGGCAGAGAACTTGGAACGGGAGCCCATCTTAGATCATTAAGGAGGTTGGCTTCAGGTTCTTTCAAGGCAAACAATGCCCTGAGTTCCAGAGAGATTTTAAGAAAAAGCAATGATTCATGCTTGCGAAAAGGAATCATTCCCCTAAGGGACGCACTTCCCGCCATGGGAGAGATAGAAGTAAACAGCATCCTTACAGGAAAGGTAAGGAACGGGTACAGGCCCCGCTGGGAAGAGATTGCAGCGGATTCAAGCTTGGTTGACTGCGTAGATGATTATATAAAACTGGTCAGTGGGGATGAGCTTGTGGCAATTATGAAAGCAAAAAATAGCGAGGGGGTTAGTCATGGTGAATTAAGAATTGAGAGGGTTTTTTCCTGAATTTAACGGTTCCAGGAAGAGATCACGGCTTAGTAGCGGCCGCGATAGGTTATTGGGAAGTTTTATGCTGGTTTAAACATATATTTAATAGGAGGGAAAGCAAGTGGTTTTAACGCCGGAAGCTAAAAAGGACATTATTGATGAGTTCAAACTTCATGAAAACGATACTGGTTCTCCTGAGGTTCAGATTGCCCTGCTCAGTAATCGAATTAAATATCTTACCGACCATTTCAAGGTACACAAGAAGGATCACCATTCACGTCGGGGATTGTTGAAACTGGTTGGACAAAGGAGGAGACTCCTTAATTACTTAAAGAAGAAAGATGTGGAGAAATACCGGACTGTCATCAAGGAGCTTGGTATTAGAAAGTAGAAGACGAACAGGATAAATATAGATTGAGAGACTGCGAATTGCTAGCAGGAAGCGGTTAATTATCAATCGAGGATCAAAGAAAGTGAAAGGATGGCTTAGACTATGATAAAAAACTACTCAATAGAGATTAACGGTCAGACCATACATATTGAGACTGGACGCATAGCCAAGCAGGCGAGCGGCTCTGCCGTTGTGACACTTGGGGAGACCGTTGTTCTGGTAACTGCTGTTTCTACAGATGAAGTTCGCGAAGGAATCGATTTTCTTCCGCTCACTGTTGAATATCAGGAGATGTCTTATGCGGGTGGGCGAATTCCCGGGAATTTTTTCCGGAGAGATATTGGTCGGCCAAGTGAGAAAGAGACCCTGACTTCCCGCTTGATAGACAGGCCTTTAAGACCCCTTTTCCCTAAAAACTATCATTACGAAACACAGGTGATTGCCAGTGTCCTATCAACAGATAAGGAAAATGAAGCGGATATATTAGCTCTCCTTGGTGCCTCAACGGCGCTTGAGGTCTCGGATATTCCTTTTATGGGACCTATAGCAGGAGCTCGTGTAGGAAGAGTTGACGGGAAATTTATTGCCAATCCAACCGTTAGTCAGCAGGCAGACAGCGATATCGACCTGGTTGTAGCAGGCAATCGCTCTGGTATTGTTATGGTGGAGGCAGGGGGACTTTTTGTGTCCGAGGCAGATATGATCGATGCGATTTTCTTCGGCTACGAAGCAATGATGCCAATGCTTGATATGCAGGAGCAGCTTAAATCCGAGGTTGGGAAGCCAAAAAGGATGATTCCGCAGGAAACGGTTGATGAGAAACTCTACACAAAGATCGTCGAGATAGGAAAACCTCTTTTAGGGGAGGTTATTACCACCGCTGATAAAATACTGAGACAGAAAAAAGGCAAGGAAGTCCTAAATTCTGTACTGAAAGATCTGTCTGAGTCATATGAAGGCAGAGAAGCAGAGATTAGAGAGTTATTGCATAGCCTGGAAAAGGAGATGGTGCGCCAGATGATTCTGGAAGAGGGGAAAAGGATTGACGGTCGCCCTTTTACCGAGGTCAGGCCCGTAGAATGTTTGGTCGGTCTCTTGCCGCGAGTTCATGGTTCAGCCTTGTTTACGCGTGGTGAGACACAGGCAATGGTTTTGACAACCCTGGGGACCGAACAGGATGAACAGAAGGTTGAATCCATTCATGGGGATGACTTGAGGTCGTTCATACTCCATTACAATTTTCCACCATACAGCGTGGGTGAGGCGAGAAGGCTTAGCGGTCCAGGACGCAGGGAAATAGGACATGGGGCGCTTGCGAGGCGGGCTCTTTTACCGGTGGTGCCAAAAAAGGGCGAATTTGACTATTGTGTTCGTGTCGTGTCCGAGATCGTTGAATCCAACGGCTCTTCTTCAATGGCAAGTGTTTGCGGGGCTTGCCTTTCCCTTATGGACGCGGGCGTTCCAATTAAGGATTCGGTGGCGGGAGTGGCCATGGGGCTTGTATCAGATGGAAACAAGATGGTTGTGCTGACCGATATTATCGGGGATGAAGATCATTACGGAGATATGGATTTCAAGGTAACCGGCACGCGCGACGGTATAACCGCTTTGCAGATGGACATCAAGATAGACGGGATTACCAGGGAGATATTACGACAGGCCCTGGACCAGGCAAGAGAAGGAAGGCTTTTTATCCTGGATAAGATGAATGAGACCATTGCCAAGCCAAGGAGTGAAATTTCCGAGTATGCTCCTACCATTACTACAATTCAGATCAGACCCGAAAAGGTCAGGGTACTAATCGGTCCAGGGGGCAAGACCATCAGGGAGATTACGAATACATCCGGGACCAGAATTGATGTGGATGATGAAGGAAAAGTCAGCATTGCCTCGACTGACAAGGAAAGTGTTGATAACGCTATCAACATGATCAATGAAATCCTTCAGGAGGCGGAGGTTGGCAAGCTTTATATGGGGAAAGTGGTAAAAGTCATGGATTTCGGGGCTTTTGTTGAGATCTTTCCCGGCACTGATGGACTTGTGCATATATCACAGCTGGACAAAGAAAGGGTTAACAAGGTTACGGATATACTCAATGAAGGAGATGAAGTTCTCGTAAAGGTTTTGGAAGTAAATAATGACGGAAAGATCCGTCTTTCCCGTAAAGCCGCGTTAGGCGAAAGCTTGGATAATGTATAGAAAAACAGTATTAAAAAATGGTGTCAAGATTATTTCGGAGCAATTGGAACACCTGCAGTCCGTTTCGCTCGGTATCTGGGTGAATACCGGTTCCCGTGACGAACTGAAAAAAGAGAATGGGATATGCCATTTTATAGAACATATGATTTTTAAAGGGACACGGAATCGCAGTAGTCTTCAGATCGCCAAGGAATTGGACGTGATTGGAGGCCTGTCCAATGCATTCACGGGAAAAGAGACCACCTGTTTTTACGCCAGGGTTCTCGGCAAGCACTTCACAACCTTAGCTGGTATTCTTTCTGATATTTTCCTAAATTCTTCTTTTGATGTTAATGATATGGAACGGGAGAGGCAGGTGATTCTTCAGGAAATCAGCATGGTGGAAGATGCACCGGATGATAATATCCATGTGCTTTTCAATCGGCTTTTCTGGGGAGGGCACCCTATCGGAATGTCTACTCTGGGGACCTTGGAAACAGTATCTGCAATTGGTAAGGAAACAATTCTCAAATACATTAAAGAGTATTATGTGCCAGAGAAAATACTATTGGTGGCGGCCGGTAATGTAGATCATGACCCAATGGTTTCCTACTTCGAACCCCTCTTCGAGTCCGCTCAAGGGGGAGGAGAAACAAGTTGCGAAAGAAGTATTCCCCGAACCAACGGGGGCATTTCCGTTAATTTCAAAGAATTGGAACAAGTACATATCTGCTTGGGAGGAGAGTCGCCTTCCCAAACAAGTGACAGGCGATTTGCCTGTGCCATTTTTAATACAATCCTCGGAGGCAACATGAGTTCCCGCCTGTTTCAGGAAATAAGGGAGAACCGTGGGCTTGCTTATGTTGTATACTCATTTCTTTCAGCGTATGAGGATACCGGCTTTTTGGGGGTTTATGCTGCTACTGATTTTCAGAGTGTGAATCCTGTTCTAGAGACGACTAAGGCCGAGATCAAAAAAATAAGCAGAGGGGAGCTGACCAAATCGGATCTGACAGCAGCAAAAGAACATTTGATAGGAAGCATCTATCTGGCATCCGAGAGTGCTGATAACCATATGATGCGTGTTGCGAAAAACGAAATGATGTTCGGTAGATATGTGGGGTATGATGAGCTGATCTCTAATCTGGAACGTGTTAGCGTTGACGAAGTAGTTGAGATCGCCGGCCGAATATTTGAGGACGGTAAAGTTTCTCTTGCAGTACTCGGCCCAATTAGAGAAGAGGATCTTGATAAGAGTAACATTGTATTTTAGTGATTTAAGACATTTTTCTGCCCTTGGAGTTAGGGTATCAACTTGCAGGGGTTGAGTATCAGGACTCAACTACGATTTCACAACCTGCTTCAGCATGCCGAAAGCCTTAAGAACGGCCATTGTCTTTCCTTAAAAGTTTGAAATGTAAGTTTTTTTTCGTTTGTCCCTGAAATCTGTGAAGTATTACGAATTAAGTGTCAAGTATTGGATAGAATACACATCAAAATAAGACGTTTTAAAGACAGCGAAGACATTCCCCTGCCTGCGTACGAATCAGAAGGCTCTTCCGGTATGGATATCAGGGCGGCTGTTAAAGAGCCTATTTCTCTCATGCCGGGTGATATAAGGCTTATTCCTACAGGATTGGTTTTGTCTATTCCCCCTGGATATGAGGCTCAGATTCGTCCTCGAAGCGGGCTGGCATTTAGATACGGTATAGGCATGGTAAATTCCCCGGGGACGATTGATTCAGATTACAGAGGAGAAATAGGTATTATTTTGATAAACTGGGGCTCTGAATCGTTCATTGTAAAAAGAGGGGATCGTATAGCCCAAATGATCATATCCAGGGTGTATCGTGCAGATTTTGAAGAGGTAGATGATCTTGATGCAACATCCAGGGGAAAAGGGGGCTTCGGGCACACTGGTATTATATGAAAAAAACAATGAGGTTTTCTGTTCTGGCTTCAGGCAGTGGAGGAAATGCCTGTTACGTCGAGACTGAAAATGTGAAGGTTATAGTTGATGCCGGGCTGAGTTGCAGCGAGATCGAGCGACGTCTCAGGTTGGTCGGGATTCAGCCGGAAAGTCTTGATGCTCTTATTATAACACATGAGCATAGGGATCATATTAGGGGCGCAGGGCCTTTATCTCGCCGCCATGATTTACCTGTTTATATTAACCGCAAGACTTTTATAAAAGGACTCAAGACGCTAGGTAACCTGGCAAGACCGGTAATTTTCCAAACAGGACAAACACTGGCCATCAGGGACCTTGGTATAGAGACCTTCACGAAGTGCCACGATGCGTCCGATCCTTTAGGGCTTGTCTTTACTTCCATCGGTGGGCCTTCAACCACTAATGGCACTAGAATCGGTATGGTTACAGATCTTGGGCGAAGCACAAGGCTCGTAGAAGACCGGTTACAAGGATGCCAAGCCCTGATTGTCGAATTTAACTATGATCAGGAGATGCTGGATAATGGACCTTACCCACTGGATCTTCAAAGGAGGATAAAGGGACAGGACGGCCATCTATCAAATGAGCAGGCAGGAGATCTTCTTAGTGCTGTTTCCCACGATGACCTGAGAGTTGTGGTTCTCGCCCACTTGAGTGAAACTAATAATGAGCCGGAAAAGGCCCGCCAAGTAGCGGTAAAAGCCTTGGGCAAATGCGGTCTTGATAGTACCAGGCTTCTGATCAGCAGGCAGGATGAACCTGGGCCGATGGTTGAGTTGTAGAAGTGATTCATCCATATCCGTTGCGTATGGCTTAATCATCGGGTAACAAAGTCCATTATTAGGCTGGGAGTATATTGGCTGAGTATACAAGTGAAACGGCTCGGCATGGCAATCTTCTTAAGGACACATCTACTCCTACGGTGGTAAGCGACCCTCCCTGCGGCCTGCTGGAAAAGAAGGTAGTGGATACCATTAGGCCGTTGCAATGCAGACCGCGACTCGGGCCGCGGCACAAAGCTGAGGGATTTGATCCGGAAAATGCGTCCTTTCGAAGAGTCCCATGCCTTTGCATCCCATAATTAGGCAGTCGAGAGAGGGGCATGGGGGCTCTTTTCAAGCAATTTTTTTAAATGGAAAATGAGAAGGTCGGCAAAAGAAAACGCGTGAAAAGGGAATATTTGTGCAGCTGCTGCGGAAAGAAGCAGCCTTTCTGCTGGACCTGCCAGTGCGGATTTCAGATTTGCAATAAATGTATGGAGGAAAATATGTGGGGATTGACCTGCAGCGGTATTAGCTGGCAGTGCCCCGATTGCGGTGCCATGAGACCTTTCTAAAGGGGGATTTTATCATGACAAAGCTTATAAGAGCATCCATATTAGCTGTGACAACACTGGTGTTTCTGATAGGGTGCGCGGAGGTCCCGCTTACCGAGAGAAAAGGTCTCCATCTAGTGCCTGAATCGCAAATGCTAACACTGAGCCTTCAGCAATATGACAATGTCTTAAAGGAAGCAACTCTTTCGAAGGATCAAGAAAAAGTGAACATGGTTAAAAGGGTCGGAAATAGAATTGCCGGAGCGGCGGAGGTGTTTCTAAGGGACTCAGGGCTTGAACATACGATTAAGGATTACCAGTGGGAGTTTAACCTGATTGAAGATGACAAGATGGTCAATGCCTGGTGCATGCCGGGGGGGAAGGTTGCGGTTTACACGGGGATACTTCCATACACCAGGGACGAAACCGGTCTTGCGGTTGTAATGGGTCATGAGGTTGCCCATGCCTTAGCAAGGCATGGAAGCGAACGGGTGAGTCAAGGCCTTCTTGTGAGCATGGGAGGGATAGCGCTGGCCGTGGCTTTGAGAGAGAAGCCTTCCACTACCCAAAACCTTTTTATGGCAGCGTTCGGCGTGGGGGCCAGCGTCGGTATTCTGCTACCTTACAGTCGTGTCCATGAGTACGAGGCTGATAGAATAGGTTTAACACTAATGGCCAGGGCAGGTTATGATCCGAGAGCGGCTGTTCCTTTTTGGGAAAGAATGATGAAGCAGGGAGGGGCCCGACCTCCTGAATTTCTATCCACACATCCCGCTACTGAGGGGAGGATAGACCAGATCAAGAAGTTTATTCCGGAAGCCCTGCCTTATTATGAGAAATCAAGAAAGTAAAAACAGGCGGGGTCGAATTGATGGGCGCTCCGGGTCAAAAGGCTCGGCATGGCACTCTTCTCCAGCCCGCATCTACTCCTACGGTGGTAAGCGACCCTCCCTGCGGCCTGCTGGAACGAAAGGATGTGGATACCATGAGTCCTTAGCCGTGCAGCCCGCGACTCGGGCCGCGGCACAAATCGGAGGAGACTTGATCCGAAAGATGCGTCCTTTTGAAGAGCCCCATGCCTTCGCCGACCACAGAGGACACGTGGAAAAAATATGTATCACGCAGAGTAAGTAGAGGACACAAAGAAAAGAAGAATACAAATCGATATCACACGGAGAACACAGAGAAAAGAATTTTATTATGATTTTTAATGCCCCGTCCGCTTGCGGCGGGGTCATTCCGCTTAATATGGGTCCAGGGCTTGCCCTGGGGTTTAATACCCTTTATTTCAAAAAACACTCTGCGCCCTCTGCGGGCTCTAGCGAACGCAGTGAGCGGGCGTGATAAAAAATTTCCCCGTAGATAAGTCGCAGGAGAGATCGGGCATGGAGGCTTGGAACCGAAGAAAAGGTTACAAAGCCACGCTGCCCTTAGTCAGGAATAAAGTCCCTTAATATGCACCGTGATATTACCAAGATCGAACACCGGATTATTGAAGATCCCTACCTCAATGTTGTGCTTTACAGGCCGGAGATTCCGGCCAACACAGGAAATATTGCGCGATTGTGCGGGGCTGCCGAAATCCCATTGCACCTCATTCATCCCCTGGGTTTCGAAGTAGATGACAAACACCTGAGAAGGGCGGGTTTGGATTACTGGCATGAGGTCGATGTTCGCCATCATCTCGATTTCGAGTCATTTCTGGAAAACATGGATGGAAGGAGGAATCTTCTCGTATTCAGCCGACATACGTCACGGCATTACACAGAAGCAAGAGTAAAACAAGGCGACTATTTACTGTTCGGCCAAGAGACACTGGGGTTGCCCTCCCACATTCGAGAGTCCTATCCATGTTATTCAGTACCTATCTGGGGAAAGGTGCGCAGTCTGAATCTCTCTACCACTGTGGGAATCGTGGCCTATCATTATCTCAATCAAATGGGAAGGTTTTAGGGGGAGATTGAGATCCAAGTGATCAGTTTAGGTATGTGAATTTAATATCCTTTGCATTTCTGAGATAATTGAGACAGGAGTTCCATGCCTTTTTTCGCATGTTCAGGCATCATTGTGCCCATGCCGCAGGCGGGTGTGAGAATTGACCTCTCGGCAATCAGGGGGGCGTCTATGCCCCACTCATTAATATGTTCAAGACCCCTTTGAAGTCTCGAAAAGAGGCCTTCAACCGTTTCTTCCCCTGTTAAGTTGGCCGTGGGTATAATTCCCCAAGCTATTATTCCGCCACCTTTGAGAAAGCGCACAATGTCATCAGGGTACAGGAGAAAATAATCCATATACTCGGATGCATCAAAGTTGACTATGTCAGGCCCGGCCTCTATGATCATTGACCAGTCCGTGTTTCCGCAACAGTGAATGCCGATAAGGGTTTCAGAATTTTCCCTCAGGTAATCAATGACGGTGCGCAGATTTTCAATGACTTCACGGCGCCCTATTGGTGTAAAGGCTGATCCGAATCCCGAAAGGTAGGGTTCGTCTAAGAAGATGATCGTCTTATTGCCGGCTTTTTCAATTTCACGGACCTGCCAGAGCGCCTTTATTGCGATACCTCTTACAACGGCCTCCAGTATTTCCGTATTGTGAAGTACGGAATTGCCGTTTGTGTCTGTGATACCTGCTGCGAATGTTATAGGACCTGTAGATTGACCCTTGACATAAGCACCGTGAAATCCACTCCGGTCAATTAGATCCAAAAGGGCAAAAAGACCGATAGCATAGCTTTTGCTTATGGCAAAGTAATCAATGTCCTGAGCCATGAAATGTTCATAAAAGGTTGCAAGTTCCGATTCGACATTTTTTGTTTGTGAGACTACAAGGGATCGTTTTTTTTCGACTATTTCCAAAAAAGGGAGGCCTTCACTATACTGGATCTTCATGTCTTCCAGGTAAGTACGTTTTACAAATTGAGGCCAGAAGGGTATCAGGGGAAGGTATTCCAAAATGTCGGAACATGTTTTTTCAACGTCTTCAAACGGGACACTTCCCACGCCAGTAGCCATGAAGTTGAATGGCTGTCTTTCATCGGGCATGGCTTGACTCCTGGATTCTGTCCAGCCACCCTTCCAGAATTCCGAGCATCCTCTTTTTTCTTTCTCTTATAATGTCCTCACTGGTAATCGGGGTGTCTGCCTCCGCTTCTGCGAGCGCTATTAACTCCTTTATGCGTTTTGCGGCGGCTTCATCACCGGGGTCGGCTGAGAGAATACTTCTATATGTGTTTATGGCTTCCTGGATCAAACCCTGGTTATAATAAATTTCCGCAAGTGTAGGTGTTGCCAGTTCAGCAAACAACTCCGTATCTTCATCCTCCTCTACCACATCGTGCAGGGGTTCCAAGACCTTGGGCGCTGGTTTTTGTTGTTCAGGTTTTATCCTGTCTTGGAGGGCAAGAGCTTCCGTATCATCCGGGCGGTGAGACAAGTATTTTTTCAGGGCTTCAGCAGCCTCTTTAACTTTGCCCTGCCGGGCATAGCTTTCTGCCTGAATTTTGTAAACAGGAATCAAATGCTCGATATGAGAAGCAACCTTTTCCAACTCTTTCTCGGACTGATCAATTAAGCCAGCATCCAGGTAGCACTCGGCCAACAGACGCCGAAGTCGATAGTCGTCGGGATAAACATTTAAGGCTTTGACGCATTCTCTTATTACATCATCGGTTTGCCCCTGTTTTTTTATTTCGGTAAGGAGCAGGAAGAGGGTGCTCTGGGAAGGTCCACTGCTCAATATTCGTGTGAAAAGTTCATTTGATTCCCCCATCTTGCGTTTCCTCCTTTTGGGTTTTCCGGTTCTCTCCAGCGTGTTCTGGTTTCGGCGGTATCGTTCCGACAATCCTGTCGTCGGGCCTTTTCTTCTTAAATCTGTAGATAACTTCGTTTTCCTTAATCAGGCTGAGCTCTCTTCTGGCCACTGATTCTGCGTATTCTATATCAGTACGAAGACGGTTGATCTCTTCCAGAAGAGCCCGGTTTTCTGCAGCAAGTCGGCGTATTCTATCAATATAGACCTGGCGTTCCATTTCGGCGTTATAAAGGTGCAAAAAACCGCGCTCGCCAAAGGCCAGCCAGGCCACTATGGCTCCTAAAAAACAGAGGATAATTAATGGGAGTTTCCAGAATTTCCCCTTTTTGGAATTCAACTTAAAATACCTTTTTTGGCTCCCAATTAGCCGCAATAATAATAGAAGACACCCCGGCCCTCTTGGCAAGGTCCATTACACCGACAACCCTGCCGTGGCTCACATCTTTATCGGCCTCCAAGAGCAAATGAACCCTGTCCTCTTTTTTTACAAGGCTTTCCAGCTCTTGACCAAGCTGCTTAAGGTCGATTTTTTTCCCCTTGAAGTAGATCCTTCCCGAACTGTCAATTACCAGCGTGATTTTGTGCCCCTTACTGTCGTAGTCTTTCTGGGTTATTTTGGGCAGCCTGATAGGAACCCCCGAAGCAATGTGAAAGTGAGAGGTCAACATGAAAAAGATCAAGAGAAGAAAGACGATGTCTATGAGAGGTGTAATTCCCAGCCTTGATTCTTCCTTCCTGGATTTTCTGAATTTCATAGCCCACCCCACTCTATCTTGCGGTCTTGTTCTATAAGCTCCAAAAGCCTGATGGAACTTTCTTCCATCTCGAAAATAAGGGTGCTGGCCTTATCCTTCAAAACCCGGTAGCAGACCAGGGTAGGTATGGCAACGCAAAGGCCGGTCGCAGTTGTAATCAGGGCCTCTGCAATTCCTCCTGCAAGAGGAGCAGGGTTACCAATGCCCTGTACCGAGATAGCATTAAAGGTTTTAATCATCCCGGAGACCGTACCCAGAAGTCCCAGAAGAGGGGTCAGATTAGCAATGGTGGACAGGATATCTACATTTCTTTCAAGAATTGTTGCCTCCCGGCTCCCCCTTTCTTCGACGGCCTCTTTGACGAGCCACATGCCTTTTTGCGTGTTACTTAAGCCGGCCATGAATATTTTTGCAATTGAAGACATATCATTCTGGCAAAGAGAGATTGCTTCTGAGATTTTCCGTTTTATAAGTAGTTGTTCCACCTGCTGGATGAATTTTTTGGGAATGATATGGTTCCGTTTCAGGACCCAAAGGCGCTCCAAGAAAACGGCAAGTGCAACAATGGAGCAGAAAATAATAGGATACATGAAGATGCCACCTTTTACAATTAGGTCAACCATGGCTCCCTCGAAAATAGTGGTTTTATGATCTTTCTAATACCATATCTTTAGACCCATAAGGAAGTTAAAAATTGACAGGAAGCGATGCAATCGTTACACAAGTGCAGGAGTGAAATTGAAGCGTAGATAGGATGTAGGATTTGATTGATAATGTGGAACTCGAATGTAAGATTATTTTCGTGTATCTTATTCTTGACACTCAGACGGGTTTTGCAAATAATATCAAAGAGTTTTTCTCTTTAGATTCAACCGGGCAGAAGACTTAGGTAATAATTTTTTGTGGGAAGGCAAATCGAGGTTGTTAATATTGAAAAAGTCATCTGGTAAAGCAAAAACTTCAGGTAGTGTGGATCAAAAATCTGTCTTTGTTGCACAGAGAAATGCCCTAACGGAGTTTTACCCGCTTTCTGGGAAAGAGGTCTTAGATCGAGTCCTGGAACACGACCGTCCGCGCCAACTGGTCCAAAATTTGGCCGGTGAGGATTTTTATTGGCTGATAAAAAAGGTCGGTGATAATGATTGCTTACCACTCTTGGAATTGGCCTCCGAAGAACAATGGCAGTATCTCCTGGACTTGGAATTATGGAGCAAAGACCGGATGCATATGGAGCAGGCCTACAGATGGCTGGGGAGGCTTCAGTTGGCTGATCACGAAAGGCTTGCCAGATGGTTATTCAGTGAAGGGCAGACTTTTGCCTATTATTTCCTTTTTAAAAGTATACAGGTTGAGATAAAAAAGGAGGATGAAATTTATGATCTTGATCAGGGGTTTTTCACGTTTGACGGCCTTTATTTTATAAAAGTGCTCGATAATACTCAGAGAGATTCAATAAAGGATCTTTTGCGAACAATAGCAGATGAAGATCTTAACCGTTACCACGCCCTTCTTTTGGGGCTTACAGGACTACTTCCTGCGGAGACAGAAGAAGAGATGTATCGGTTGAAGAATGTGCGCCTGGCTGAACATGGGTTCCTTCCCTTTGAGGAGGCCCTATCTATCTATTCCCCTTTAGGTCCTGAATCTGTGCTCGTTAATCAAGCATCACAGGAATCAAAAGTATTGGTACTTGGGGAATCAGACCGCGGATTGGTCCCTGTTTCGCCTCTTTATCACTCTACAAGTGAAGATTTTTTGGCGGTAACAGTTTCAAGGATTACGGATGGCATTTTACTGGATAGAATTGCTCTTGAGTTTGCAGGGCTCTGCAATCAGATCCTTTCCGCAGATGGAATTCTGACCAGTGATTTGGAAATTTTGATCAAGACCTGCAGAAAGGCATCTGGATATCTGAATATGGCCTTGGAAAGGTTGTGCGGAACGGATATCTTTTTGGCTGAGGAGATTTTGAGAAAAAATTCCTTAATTTCCATTTTTCAAGTAGGATTCGGAATAGCGCTGAAACTGAAGTGGGAGACTGAGGGCTGGATAAAAAAGAGCTGGTTCGATGGGCAGGGCCTGAAACTCGATTTTTGGGGTGATTGGTGGGGAAGAACCCTGGCAGGTGTCATGGAAAAGAAACCCTGTCTTTATGTAGGTCTTGAAAAGGGAGAAGAATATAGGGATTTTGAAAAATTTTCCGAATTAGATGAGTGCCACAGGCTTGTGGGTCGCATGATGGTTCTGGACAGGCTTTTTGATCGTCTGGCAGGCCATTATCCATTTGACAAGGACAAGGCTCGGAATTCCGGGCTGACGTTTCACCAGTTTCTTTTCAACCTCTGGGCTAGACACTTGTTGAAACTGGAGTCATGTTTTTCCGGTATTTCTTACGCGCAGGTCGAGACATTCTTCGGCCTGCTCAGGGCGAACGAAAAAAAACCTCCTTACCGGATGGCAGGGTTTGAAAAAGACTTTATCAAGTACTATATGGCTTATGCTTACGATTTTGAGCCTGAGGCTACCTCCACCCTCAAAGACACCTTATCTCTTATCTGGCAGGAATTTCAAGAAGAGCATGAATGGATGACCACTGTTGACCCTAAAGGGAAGTATATCAGGTTTGTTCTGATTAAGCCTTCTCACGAATCTCCTGCTCAGTGAAACAGCCTGTACAGGTTTTCCCCCATATGGAAAGGGTTTTTTCATTCTTGTATGGTAACAGGTGTTCGTAACCTTCTTTCATGAAGTTTTTTAAGGCAGATACGGGTATCTTAAGATCCCCAATAATGATTTCTTCCTTGTCGTTCTTGCCTGAAATCATGTCCTCAATCTTCATAAGCACAAGCCTCCTTGGTGCAAGTTATTAAAACTAAAGTGGCTAGAGCGCAGCAGGCTAATTACTCATTCTGATTTACTTTTATGTCCTGATTTCCTGTTTTATAAATACCAGGTATGAAATAGCAAAACAGATCAGTGTTATGGCAATAAGGGTCGTCATATGCGGAAAGACAACGATCATGCTCTGGCCCAGGCTAAGAGGGTTCTTAAATCTTGACGACAGGAGTTCTTCCATGGGACCCATCATGATAAAGGATCCCGTTGTCTTGCGCATAGGGTTAATAATGGTTTCCGTGGCCTTGGAATAGAGCACCATCGGGGATGAAAGCGAAACCGTTTCCTTTATCCGCATGTTTTTTACAAAAAGTTCGGGCTTGGTTTGGTTCTTACTGTCCTGGGGGGCCACTGCATTAGCAGCCACCTCCGCACCCAAGGATATGAAAAAGGAAAGGAATATCCAGAGGGCCACCGATGCCAGCGCAGAGGTGGCTATGCCCTTGAAAAGAATGGAAAAAAGGATTGAAATCCCGAGCCAGAAGGAAATGTAGAAAATACTTATGAGTATGTAGATTAAGAGTCGCCAGATTTCCTCTATTTCAGGAACGACACCCACAATTGCCAAGCCAAAACCGGAGATGACCAGGACTACAGATACTAACAAGACACTGATTGTAGCTACGCCCGCTAAAAACTTTCCATTGATGACAGCGTCTCGGTAAATGGGCTGGGAAACCAGTTTGATAAGTGTGCCCTGGGCTCTCTCCCGGTTTATAGAGTCAAAGCCAAGGATCAGTCCAATAAGGGGCCCGAAGAAGGCCACAAACTGGATCATAGAGAAGAGGGCACCCTGTGAACTAAAAAGCATGAGAAAAGGAAATCTGGTCTTTGCGAGTGCCTCAAGATTCTCTTTCATGTGGAGCCCGGCCATGTAACTGGTAATGAAACTGACCATTGCAATAAGGGCAAAAAGGATTACAAAACGGTAGCTGCTGAAATGATCGCAAAGTTCCTTTCTAAAAACAGCAAAAAGGCCCGACATGTTCATACCTCCTGGAAATACTTCATATAGATTTCTTCCAAGGAATACTCCTTTTCACCAAGCCCGAATTTTTCCTTTGCCAATGATTCAATGGACCCCTCGGCAATCATCTTTCCATTTATCATAATGCCCACGCGATTGGATATCTTTTGCACTTGGTGAAGATTGTGGGAACAGAGAAGTACTGTGATTTTCCTGTCCCGGTTTAACGAATGGATTAGGTCGATAAGACGAAGAGCGCCTTCGGGATCCAATCCAAGGGTAAGTTCGTCGAGAAAGAGTATGCTTGGTTCTTTAATAAGCACTTCAGCAATACCCAGTCGCTGTTTCATTCCCCTGGAGAACGCCCCTATTTTTTTGTGTGCATCCTTTGTGATTCCTACCAGCTCCAGCAATTCTTCGGTTTTCTCCGCTATCTTGCTCTTTTGAATCCCATTCAGGCTTGCCACATATTCCAGGCTTTGAACTGCGTCCAGATCACCGTAAAAACCGACATTTTCAGGGAGATAACCGACAACACGCTTTACTTCTTTTGCCTTTCTTAATGGGTCCAGTCCGCAGATTTCTGCCGAGCCGCTTGTGGGCTGACTCAGTCCTAGCAGCATAAGCAGTGTTGTGGTTTTGCCTGCACCGTTTGGGCCCAGAAAGCCGAAAACTTCACCCTCTTTCACCTTGAGGTTTAGGTCGCTTACGGCCTCGTACTTTTTGTATTTTTTTGTGAGATTTACCGTTTCGATAATTGTATCGGCATCCATATCAGCGCCTTCCTAATTTTATGAACAGGAAAACAAGGCCTGCCATGACCAGGACAATGATCCCTATTCCTATCCACCCCCATGCAGTGGAGGCTTTTACAGTGATCCTCATTTCAAGGGTTTTGGAAATTTTGCCTGCCTCTGCGGTTAGTCCTACGGAATAGTCCCCCACCAATGCTTCATCCCTTGGGGTTATTGAGACCTCGATCTGCTTTAATTCGCCTGGTGCTAAGGTTTCAATTTTTTCAGGGATAAATTCCGTCTCCCAGTTTTCAGGCTTAAACGAAAGAAATTGCAAGTTGGTCAATGTACCGGAACCACTGTTCTTAACATAAATAGAAAGGTTGGCCTTTTTGCCTCTTACGGCATTCAATGAAAGAAGGCCATTAGCAGTGCCTGCGTCCAGCTTATAGGTCCCGGTAAGTACTACCATCAACTGGGCCTCTCCTATGGCTTCGGGAGAACTTACTTTTACCAGTACCGGGTACTTGTCGGGTTTTGCAAAGGGATAGGGTTTTACTTCAACGGCCACGGTCTGGCTCTGGCCCGCCTTCAACCTCAGACTGGAGATGTATTTTTCTTCATAGGCGGGTTTGAAATTGATATCCCAGTTCTCCGGTCCCTGAAAGGTAAGGTTAAATATACTGTCCTTGTCCAGTTTGTTTTCAACCTCCAAGGAAAACTCGAATTTGGCATCGGTAGGGCCCCTCAGAACCGGATATGAGGTAACAATATTGATTCCTTTGGCTTTTTTCTCCTTTTTTTTCTCTTTTACGGTGATTGTTACCTCGCTTATTGAGGTCAGTTTTCCGTCAGCAGTTTTTGCTTCAATGCCAAACTTGTACTTACCGGGTGCTAGATCCTCGTCGGGCTCAGCTCGTAGCGTCAGGTTTTTGGATTTATCGCTTTCCACATGGACGCCGGTAATACCAAAGCTATAGGTCTTAACCCAGGCTTTCCAACCTTTTGGAATATTTGTGACCGTTAGGTCGATATTCTCGCCTCGTCGTCCCCCATTGGTTACGATCAGGTCTATATTGACATCTTCGTCCTGCGGAACAATTATGCCCGTGTATTCGGGTGACACCGAGATACCTCGTTCAGGCAAGTTTTTCTTTGTTTCTTCAGCTGTCGAAGTACCCGAGAGGATTAAAAGTATGCCGACCGCCAAAAAGATTATGAACTTAAACAAATAAAAGCCGTCCTTCTTAACTCTAATCATAAAGCTAACCCTCCTTAAAAATGTCCCCCGGTGTTTTCCGGCGGGAAATATTGGTTTTTATTGCATATTGCCAAACCAAAAATGAACATAGAGCAGGGTAACTTTGTACCCTAAACCTTAAAAATGGCCCAAAGCACAGGCTATTCGTAACCCTGTAGACTTATAGGCTTCTAATGTGCCGATTTGCGATATAAGACATTATTGATTATTTTTTTTATCATGTTTTTCTAAAACGTTTAAATCGTATCCTGCCTTTTTATAATTCTCAAGGGCCCTTGTTTTTACACCCCTGTCCTTAAATTTCTCCGAATGCTTGTCAGCCAGTTCGGCGGCATGGCTCCACATGCCATTTTTTTCATATTCGCTGATTTTCCTTTCGGTTCTGACATATTCATCATGAGTTTCAATTATTGCCGCCCGGCACCTGGATATGACTTTCTTAACCTTGCGGCCGCAGTTTGGGCAGTCCGTAAGTGGTGCTTCATGGATTTCCTGGATAACCTCAAAGCGGGTTGCGCATTTTTCGCATCCCTTCCCCGGTTCAACGGATTCATATTCGTAAATGGGCATTGATAATACCAATGTATTCCGGTTGAATAAATAAGGGGTGTTATTAATTTGTCAAAAAGTTGATTTTGTAAATGGCAGTTTTAAAATAACTAATCGAAAAGATCAAGTCCTCTGTTTAAAATTTTTAGGACTTTGGCGTTTTGAAGAAATTTCGTGGAAAGAAAAAACTTGACTAACCCATATCACTCTGTTTTATATTCGCGCCAACCCGGCTCAGGAACAATTGAAACAACTGGCCTCTGCCATTAAGACGTTAAATAGCGCTTAAAAAGTCAAAAAACCCTTACATTTGTAGTTTCACATCCTGTACAGGGCAGTGCAATATTTTTCGTTTTTTTCATGAAAACATTTCCGGATGATACATACCACTGGATGGCCCTTTATTTGGTTCCTGGGTTGGGTAATATTGCCTTCAAGAATCTGCTGGCATACTTCGGCAACCCGGAAGCCGTCTTTAAGGCACGTCTCTCAGATTTGGCTGAGGTGGAAGGGATCCGCAAGGAGATCGCCCGAGGGATTGTGAACAAGGAGTTTGCCTCAGACCCTGAAGAGGAACTGAGGAAGGCGGAAAAATGCAATGCCCGGATAATGACATACGTGCATCCCTCCTACCCCGTCATTCTAAAGGAGATTTATGATCCCCCCATGCTTCTATATGTCAAGGGGAAAGAAATTCCGGTCAGCAAAACGTTTATTGCAGTTGTAGGATCGAGAAATGCCAGTCATTACGGGCTCAGGGCGGCGGAAAACATTGGCGAGGGTCTAGCGACTTGCGGAGTCGGTGTGGTTAGCGGGCTGGCAAGGGGGATAGATTCCGCCTCCCATAGGGGTTGCCTGAGGGGCAAAGGGTTTACAATAGCGGTTATGGGAACGGGAATCGATGTGGTTTACCCGAGACCGAACAGGAAGCTTTTCAATCAGGTAACGGAAAATGGTGCCGTCATCTCTGAATTCCCTCTGGGCAGTCCTCCGGAACCCAGGAATTTTCCTATACGAAATCGGATTATAAGTGGTCTGAGCAGGGGCGTTGTTGTTGTAGAGGCTACCAAAAAGAGTGGTTCCTTGATTACGGCCTCGCTGGCACTTGATCAGGGGCGTGAGGTATTCGCTGTTCCGGGGAGTATTGATTCCTTTAAAAGCACAGGGACCCATTTCCTGATCAAGCAGGGTGCAAGACTGGTAGAAAATTCCGATGATATACTCGGAGAACTGGGGCTCAAACAGATGTCTTTCCAAGCAAGCGGTTTTCCGAAAAACGTCTCTAAAGCCACGCCGGATATGGATGAGTCTGAAAGGAAGATTTATGAGATTATAGAGGGTTACCCCGTACATATTGATGAAATCGTCAGGTTGGGGGATTTGAATGCCGGTGAAGTCCTCGGTATCCTTATGAGAATGGAGTTGAAAGGGCTTGTAAGGCAGCTTCCAGGTAAAATGTTTGTAAGGTAATAATTGGATAATTGAAAGTAGAAAAAATGGCGAAAAACCTGCTCATTATTGAATCTCCTGCCAAGGCCAGAACCATTAAGAGATATCTGGGACCGGATTTTATGATCATGGCCTCGGTGGGTCACCTCAAAGATCTCCCTGTCAGCAGTTTAGGGGTGGACATCGCAAACGGGTTTAAGCCCCAGTATGTCACAATTAAGGGAAAGGGCAAGATTCTCAGGGACTTGAAGACGGCAGGGAAAAAAGCGCAGGCCATCTACCTGGCACCGGATCCAGACAGAGAAGGAGAGGCCATTGCTTGGCATATCGCGGAGGAGCTAAAAAATGGGGAACCCAAGATATACAGGGTTCTTTTCAATGAGCTTACTGCTAAGGCCATCCGTGACGCGGTCTCCTCGCCACAGGGACTAAATAGGGATAAATTCGAGTCCCAACAGGCCAGGAGAATCCTGGATCGTCTGGTTGGATACCAGATCTCACCCCTTTTGTGGTCCAGGCTGAAGCGAGGTGGTTTAAGCGCCGGCCGGGTTCAGTCCGTGGCAGTCAGGATGATCTGTGACAGGGAAAGGGAAATCCATGCTTTTGAATCTAAGGAATACTGGTCCTTGACGGCTCATCTGGAGTCAGAAGATCCTCCCCCCTTTGAAGCCAGGTTTTTCAAGTATAATGGAAAGAAAACCGACCTTAATAATGAGGAGCAGGCCCTGAGGATTGTCTCTGAGGTAGAAGAAAAGGCGTTTAGCGTTTTAAAGGTATCAAAAAAGGCCAAAAAAAAGAATCCACCGCCTCCTTTCATAACAAGTCTTTTACAGCAGGATGCCTATAGGAAACTCGGGTTTTCAGCAAAAAAGACCATGTCTATTGCACAGAATCTTTATGAAGGTATTGAATTGGGAAAGAGGGGTCAGGTCGGACTCATTACCTATATGAGAACAGACTCCTTTCGGCTTTCAAAAGACGCCATATCTCAAGCAAGGGAGGTTATTGATCAGACCTTTGGCAGGGATTATCTCCCTGTGAAACCGAATTATTACCGAAGCCGAAAGGGTGCCCAAGAGGCCCATGAAGCCATTCGACCCACAGCGGTGGAACTCGATCCGGAGACTGCCTCGCCTTATTTGAGTAAAGACCAGCAGTCGCTTTATACCCTCATCTGGAAAAGGTTCCTCGCTTGCCAGATGAAGCCGGCTGTCATGGATCAGACTCAGGCCGAAATAGTGGCAGGGAATGCCACGTTTAAGGCAACAGGGTCTGTCGTTATTTTCAAAGGATTTACGGCCCTTTACGAGGAAGGCCAAAACAATTCCGGGAACAGTAGGGACCGGGAAAGCCCACTTCCACCTCTAAAAGAGGGTCAAGTGCTCAGGCTCGTCAAGCTCGAACCAGCCCAGCATTTTACCCAGCCGCCACCTAGATTTACTGATGCGACGCTCATTAAGGCATTGGAAGAAAACGGGATCGGCCGGCCCTCTACATACGCGACAATCCTGTCGAATATCAGCGGGAGAGAATACGTATCAGTTGAGAAAAGGCGTTTCAGGCCCACCGAGTTAGGCTTTTTGGTCACGGATATTCTGGTCAAAGGGTTTCCCGATATCCTTGATACCGCCTTTACAGCCCAGATGGAGACCAACCTGGACAGGATCGAGCGAGGCGAGGTGAAGTGGACCAAGGTATTGGAGCAGTTCTATGAGTCATTTCAAAAGGAACTGGAAAGGGCACAGCAGGAGATGAAGGGGGAGGTTTTGACCGATGTTTCCTGTCCGGAATGCAATCGCCCCATGGTGATAAAATCAGGCAAAAATGGACTTTTCCTGGCCTGCACCGGGTATCCCGAGTGTAGATTTACGGCCAATTTCAGTAGGGATGAAAAAGGAAAGATCCTTTTGGAGACAGCACCTAAGCCGGGAAAAGAGGTAGGCATCTGTGATAAGTGCGGTCGTCCTATGGTACTAAAAAAGGGAAAGTTCGGGTCTTTTGTTGCCTGTTCGGGATATCCGGATTGCAAGAATATCTGGTCCAAGGAAGGGCCAACCACAACGAACGTGCCGTGTCCTGAGGAAGGCTGTCAGGGCATGCTCGTGGAAAGGACTTCCAAGAAAGGCAGAAAATTTTATGGATGCAACCAATATCCGGAATGCCGTTTTGCCATGTGGGATGAGCCTTTTGATGGT
>CAZUHR010000004.1:0-26154 GCA_964620335.1 uncultured Desulfobacteraceae bacterium | reverse complement strand
ATGTGGCATTTGTTGAAAGATAATACACATTGCCGTAGCCGCCGGTGGCCAAAACTACTGCATCCGCATCATGACTTTCAAATTCGCCTGTAATAAGATTCCTGACAACAATTCCCTTGGCCTTTCCATTAATTACGACAAGTTCTACCATCTCCCGGCGGGGAAACATTTTAACTTTGCCTGCTGCGATCTGGCGAGATAAAGAGCTATAGGCGCCCAAAAGGAGCTGCTGCCCTGTTTGCCCCCTGCAGTAAAAGGTCCTTGACACCTGAGCCCCTCCAAAGGAACGGTTTGCGAGTAGACCACCGTAATCCCGTGCAAAGGGCACACCCTGCGCAACGCACTGGTCTATGATATTATCGCTTACCTGTGCAAGACGGTAAGTATTGGCCTCCCGCGATCTGAAATCTCCGCCCTTTATAGTGTCATAAAAAAGACGCCATATGCTGTCCCCGTCATTTGGATAATTCTTTGCTGCGTTTATTCCACCTTGAGCCGCAATACTGTGGGCGCGACGCGGGCTATCCTGGATGCAAAATGCCTTTATATTATATCCCAGTTCAGCTAACGTTGCGGATGCTGAGCTCCCGGCCAAACCTGTACCAACAACAATTATATTGTACTTTCTCTTGTTGGCAGGATTGACTAATTTCAGTTCAAAGCGATGTCTATCCCACTTTTCAGCAAGGGGCCCTCCCGGGACTTTTGAATCAAGCTGCATATGCATTCTCCTTATGCAATAAACGAAACAAAGATCGGGATAAAACCAAAGCCGATCCCGAAAATCAGGCTAAGTATAATACCAGCCATCTGGATTAATGGCATGTATTTCGGATGATTTGCGCCAAGCGTTTGAAACAAACTCCAGAAGCCGTGGCTTACATGTATGGCAACAACAATCATTGCAAATAAATATATGGCTACATATGCCGGGTTCTCCAATATCTTGGCCACAAGCAGATAAAGAGACTCATTTGTATGTTCGGCAAAATGAAAATTAATAAGGTGAATGATAACAAAAGCCAGGATAATAAATCCGGTATACGGCTGGGTTGCAGACCCTATGGTGCGGCCCCCCGCATTTTTGTTAACCCTGTACCTGACCGGTCTTGCTTTTAGGTTTTGATAAAATAAGAGCGTCCCTATTACAGCATGTATGGTGGCAAAAAACAAAAGACCCAGTTCAGCAATTGTAATGAGCGGACCCAGTGCATGGAGGTGTTTAACATAAGAGGTAAAAAGACCTTGACCGCTGTAAAGAGTAAGGTTGCCCGCAAGATGTACGGTTAAAAAACCTATGAAGCCAAGGCCGGTAATGGCCATCAACAGCTTTTTCCCGATAGAACTTCCGAGGATATTCAGTAGCCAAATCATATTGTCCTCCGCCGTCCGGTTGTTTCTTTAAAAAAGAAAAAACACGAGACTTTATCAAGCTCTACGCTTATCAAATTTACCTTTATTATCGCCCTGCACTTCACAAAACAGTTGAAAAATGCCGCCGGAGTTTTCCGCGGACAAAAAAGTATATTTCACATCTCTATCTTGTCAAGTACCTTCCCGGATCCGTTTAAAATAAAAAGCATGAACCCATTATCAGAGGCACGGTTGAAGAGGTCTGCGAATAGAATGGCCTGGACCTCATATTTTCGGCCCTCTTCACGCTGAAGCAACTCAAGGCCCTTCTCAGCCTCCTCCTTTTCAAGAAAGGTTGGAATAAAAGATACGTCCCTTTCCGTGTCATGCTGCCCCAAGAACTGTTCGCTTCCGCCTGGATCCTGGATAACCACCCACACCCATTGATCATTTTTGACCAACTTACTCATAATTCACTCCTTGAATCAAATATCTCATGTCACTTATGTCCTGAGCTTTGTGCCTTACGCCCTCCTCTATTCCGTATTAGAGGCAAAAACTCGGATCTCGCAAAATGCCACCTTATGAGACCTTTGAAAAATACCGACATTGTCATTGCGAACGCAGCGAAGCAATCTCGATTTTGCAAGAAATTCAATTAGATTGCCGCGTCGCTTCTCTCCTCGCAATGACGCAAAAGGCAAATTTTCAAAGGTCTCCTTTATATATAATAAGTTGTTGTAAATCCCAGGCGTTTACTTGCTTTTCATATATGGTACCAGCTCTTCACACTGAAACGCCTCCTCTATTTCTCGCAAGGTATCCGCCTTCCTAGGCCTTCTGTGCCTTATGATGTAACCTATGTCCTGAAGAATTGCATAATAGGCAGGAACCATGGAAAGAATAAGGGCGGTGGCAAAACCAAGTCCCCACATTATGGCAGTGGCCAGGGGGGCCCAAAAAATGGACTTACCACCTAAACCGAATGCCATTGGCGCCAGGCCGAAAATGGTCGTAATGGACGTGAGTATAATGGGACGCATGCGAACATGGCAACCCCTTACAATGGCCAGGTAGAGCTGTCTTGGATGCTCTTTCCGATAGCGGTTTATGAAATCGACCAAGACCAAAGAATCATTTACCACAATCCCGGTAAGAGTCAAAAGGCCTATCAGGGTGACGAATGTCAATGGATTGTTGCTTACAATAAGCCCTACCATGACACCCAGAGTAGCAAAAGGGATAGTAATCATGATAATAAATGGCTGGGTAAAAGAGTTGAATTGTAGCGTGAGAATAAAAAATATGAGGAGAATAGCCATTATACCCGCCTTGCCCAGTTCCATGATAGATGTATTGGTCTCGTCTTGAAGTCCGCCGGCAATCATTCTCGCACCGGGGAAATTGGCCTTGATGCTATCAAAATGGTCTCTGGCAACCTTGTTTGCCTTGACGGCCGTCATACTCTCCCCGCTTAAGTTGGCCAGGAAACCCGATATTCCCTTTTGATCCGCCTGAATATCTTTTATATTTGCCGTGAGGCGCACAGTCTGCTTACCATTGTAATGGCCGATATTGTGGAACCCAGGTGCAAGACGTATCTCAGCCAACTCCTTTAGGGGGACCTCTCCGTAACCCGGGACAGCTACTTTCAAATTTAGGAGATCGTCAAAATCATGTCTGTATTCAACCAGATATTTTAACTTTATATCCTGCTCTTCATCTCCCTGATTATAGGTTGCAACCGGCAGACCATAAAAGGCGGCCTGGACCGACATGACCAAGTAGTTTTGGTCAATCCCGAGCCTTTTTGCCTTGGCTTCATCCACGGTAATTTCCATGAACTGCTTTTCTCTTGAAAAATCGTCCTGAATATCCACAATCCCTTTATGCCTGGACAATTCTTTCTGAAGGAGCCGTGAAATCTCAGATGAGGTCTCCCAATCGGGAGACTGGATCTTTAGATCAAGATCAGCCCCAACAGGAGGGCCTTCGAGCATCCTTTCCAACACAAATGAAGTTACACCATGAGCAGTAAGTAGCCTCCCCACCTCCTCCCTGATACCTTCCATTAATTCCACAACACTATGCTTTCTTTCTTTTCCCGCCTTCAAAATGACGTTCACCATCCCGTAATGCGTGCCCAAAATAGGCTCATAGTTAACCTCTTTCATTCCCGCAACAGCAATTGGGGCCTCCAGCTCATTTCCTATCCGTTTTCTCACCAGATCGCTGACCGCCAGTACCGTTTCTTTGCTCCGCTCCAATGTAGAGCCCACCGGAAGGTCAAAATAGATATTGAATCTCGGGAACACATCGCTCTTTGGAAACATGATAAAATCCGTCTGGAAATAAAGGAAGAAGGCCAGAAGGGTTGATAAAACGATTAACAGCACAGACATGTACCGATGGCGAAGGATAATCCTCAGATAGGGATAGTAAAACTTTCTTATAGGAGTAAATATATCGAACCTTCGCTTGACCGCATTTTGGACACTCCTTTTCGGCGTCAATTCGACAACATGAGAGGGAAGCATAAAAAAGACCTCAAAAAGCGAGGCCAAAAGCGCAAAAAGCACGACTTTGGGCAAAGTCGCCAGGTATCGCCCTATGATACCGGTTACCATAATGAGTATAGGGAAAAAGGCGGCCATTGTTGTTGATACAGACGCGAGCACCGGGGCCAGCACCTCACGGCTTCCCTCAAGGGTTGCCTGTCTGAGTGGTATCCCTTTTTCAATGTATCGAAAGATATTTTCAAGGACTACGATCGCGTCATCAACAAGCACTCCCAAAACAAGTATCAGGCCGAAAAGGGATACACCGTCAATGGCAAGGTTAAAGGCCCTCATCAGTATAAAGGTGAGGAGGAAGGAAACCGGGATCCCCACGGAAGCAAAAAGGGCATTACGTATGCCCATTGAAACCAACAATATGAAAAATACAGCAAGGATACCCAGCGAGGCGTTGGTCTGGAGTTCATTGATCCGTTTTTTAATCTCTCTTGACTGATCAAAATAGAGAGTGGTTTTCAGACCAGGATACTGGGCAGGAATATCTTTCATGTGGAACTTTACATCGTCCACGATCTGGATCATGTTTGTGTTCCTTTTCCTTTTTACCGCAAGAACCAGGGCCTTTTCCTTCTCTATAAAAGTGAGGGTTCGTGGCTTTTCTAACGTGGGTGTAATCTCAGCGATATCACGAAGATAAATTGTGCTCCCTTTCACGGTTTTGAGTGCGATATCACCCAGATCTTCAGGCCTTCCTGGCTCTCCAACCAGCCGTATGGATGACTCATAGCTTCCCATCTCCATAGTCCCACCTGGAAGGTTTTTAGTGCGATTGGCAATTGCCTGTGCCAATTCTGGAATTGAGATCCCATAGGCGGACATACGACGGGGGTTCAGCTCTACCCAAATCTCATTTTCCCTCTCTCCAAAAATATCGACCGCTGACACACCATCGATGTTTTTGAATGTATCCGCAATATCCTTAGCAATATCCTGCAGCTGCATCATGGGCAGGTTGCCCGCCAGGCCCACCATACAGACTGGAAAAATGGCAACATCGATCTCAATGACCCTTGGGACCTTGGCCTCTTCAGGGAGATCTTCCACCCTGTCCACTGCATTTCTCACCTCCTGCATGGCCTGGTCTATTTCGTATTCCGAGAGGCTAGTAGTAAATAATATGTGGATCTTGGATGTGCTTTCAAAGGAATCTGATTCATATCGCCTGATTTCGGAGATGCCCTCAAGTTCATCTTCGATCTTCTTGGTGACCAGTTTTTCCATCTCCTCAGGCGAAAATCCAGGACAGATGGTAACAACCATACCTTCCCCGACCGTAATATCAGGATCCAGATAACGGGGCATGGCGTTGTAGCAATAAATACCCAAGACCAGAATCAGGAGCAGGATCATTCGGACGGCTACGGGTCTTGAAATACCGATGCGAGTTAATAACATGTAAGAGCCTCTTATGTTGATGAGCTCAAGTTTATCTGTTCAAAAAAAATAAGTTTGATCAACTCGGTTGAAATGGGGACACAGGGGTGAGGCATTAGGGGCAGGAATTATTTCCTAACCCTGGACTGTATGAAATCTTACCCTGTGTCCCTTGACTTGCGGGATCTTCGATACCCAAAATTGATAACCTCAATTCAGTATCAAGTACCCATCAATACTTCACAGCGTCTCCATTCTTGAGTCCCGAAGGATTCGTGATGATCAGTTCTTTTTCGCTCAGTCCAGAGAGGATTTCCACCCGTTGGTCATAATAGCTCCCAAGCGTAACCTGTTTGAAAACTGCCTTTCCGTCCTTAACAATATAAAACCCTATCCTTCCGTTTTCCTCTGAGAGCCAGGCCGACGGGAGTTTAATGGTCGCTTTTTTGTCCACTACCGGAAACTTCACCCTTACTGTCATGCCATCTGCCATGCGCTTGTCAGGTCCTTCCACAGTCAGTTCCACCGGAAAAGAACGGGTTGCAGGATCCGCTACAGGTGAGAGGAAAGCTAATCGGCAGTAAGATTGCGTATCTGGAATTGCGTCTATTGTGAATGGAAACCGCTTATGACTTTCTAAGATATGGATGTCTTTTTCGCCTAAAGACAACTTAATTTTCAAATGATCAAGATCTACAACCTGTGTGATGACAGTAACCGGTGGCACCACAATCACCTCCCCTTCCTCCACATCTCGAAAGGCGATAGTGCCGTCGCACGGCGCAAGCAGTCTTGATTTTCTCAGCCAGTCCCTTGCGAGCGCAAGAGTGGCTTTTGCCTGCTCCATATTGGCTCGGGCTGACTTCCGGTCCTCTGCTCGAGGGCCCTGTCTGGCAAGGTACAGTTGCTGTTTAGCTGATTCCACCTTTGCTTGGGCCATTTCAAGCGTCCGCCTGGCTGAATCATATTCGCTGTTTGAGGCCGCTTTGAATTCTTGAAGGTCCTTCACCCTCCCAAAATTCTTTTCAGCCTCGAACAGGGCCGCTTCCGCCTCTTTCAGGACAGCCTCGGCAATGAGAATCTCTTCGGGTCTACTGCCCTTTTCAATCTTTTCCAGATTGCTCTCGGCTGCGGCAAGTGCCGCCTTTGCCTGCTGGACTTTAAGGCGCATGCTATTCGTGCTTATTTCTGCAAGAAGCTGGCCCTTTTTTACCCTGTCCCCTTTCTCGAAATAGAGCTTCTCAATGCTTCCGCTCATTTCGCTGGCAACCGTAGCCTTGCGCTGGGCCGTCAGCACGCCCACATACTCAATTGTACCCCTGGGTGACGAGACCTTAACTGGGCTTACTTTTACAAATTTGACCTTTATTACCTGGGTTTCCTTGTCCTGACTGGTCTCCGCACTCTCCCCGCAACCTAACAGGATGATATAAATAAGGCTTACTGCCAGGGCGATAACTGTACTTTTAGACTGATGTCGAATCATTTTAGTTATGGTTTCCGGTGATTTTTATTCCAATCAAATTCCCAAATTTTTTTATGATAGCAAGTCAGAAATATTAGTCAACTGGTTTATTATATTTACAAAAAGATCTTGACTCCTGGTAATACTTTGTAATAATAAAAGCCAGTATTACAAAATAATACGGAAATAACGCGGAGGACCTTACAGACCCATGAAAAAAAAGCAAGGAATCATTACATTTAAAGTGGACGAAGATTTGCTTGAGGCAATTAAAGAGATCCCTAACCGATCCGAATTTATACGTATGGCAATCCTGGAGGCATTAGGAAGTATCTGCCCCCTTTGCAACGGCAACGGCATGCTGACACCAAAGCAGAAAAGACACTGGCAAGATTTTGCGGCTGATCATTCCGTCGAAACATGCAGCCGATGCCATGAGTCTATCCTTGTCTGCTCGAAAGAACATCAAGGTATCCATGCCCGGAGGACATCGTTCTAAGAATGATCAAATCTCGCTATAAGAGGGCTGGTGAATACTGGGGAGAGTATTGTGAGACATCTGAGCATGAAAGCAATATTGATTTTTGCTGGAATCCTTGTTGTTAACGTAGCATCTGCAGCACAATCCCAAGCCCAAAAAATCAAGGCTTTTGTGAGTATCCTGCCACAGGCATATTTTGTTGAACGAGTCGGGGGACCCTTTGTAGAGGTTAAAGTATTAGTAGCGCCCGGGCAATCTCCAGCTACATATGACCCAACGCCCAAACAAATGTCCGAATTGGGCCGATCGCAGTTGTACTTCCGAATTGGGACACCCTTTGAAAAATCGTTCATTGCAAAAATATCTGATACTTTCAAACACCTGAAGATTATTGACACCAGAAAGGGCATACAGCTTCGCTCTTTCAAGCAATCCGGGTTATCTCAAGTCCCGGACCCCCATATCTGGCTCGATCCCAAGTTGGTAATGATTCAAGCAAGTACCATCTGCAACGCGCTCGCCCAAGTGGATCCGGTTCACGAGGAAGAATATAAAGCCAATTTGAGCACATTTAATGCCGACCTCATCAATGTTGATGCGAAGATCGCTAAGACGCTTGCTCCGGTAAAAGGCAGCAAATTCTATGTGTTCCACCCTGCTTTCGGGTACTTTGGTGACTCTTTTGGGCTCACCCAGGTTGCGGTGGAAATCGAAGGAAAAGCGCCAAGCGCAAAACAGCTTACACATCTAATAAAAAGGGCCAGAAAAGATAATGTTAAGGTCATTTTTGTTCAACCGCAATTTGCAAAAAAATACGCCCGGACAGTGGCTGAGGCCATAGGCGGAGCCGTGGTGCCCATAAACCCGCTTGCGCGCGATTATCTGAAGAACCTTGAAAACATTGCCGAAAACCTTAAGAAGGCTCTTTTGGACAAATAAGAATGAAAATAGCAACCCTACCGCGGCAGGAAATCTTTTTTAAAAGGATGGAGTAATAAATGACCGAAATACCTGTAATTGAACTCAAACATGTTTCGTTCTCGTACGATGGCTTTCCTGTACTTGAGGATGTCAATCTGACCGTTGAGGAACACGATTTTCTCTCGATCGTTGGCCCCAACGGCGGTGGAAAGACTACGCTACTGAAGCTTATATTGGGACTACTCAAACCTGTTAGCGGTACTGTCCGTGTGTTCGGCCAAAACCCGGTGAAAGCTCGTTCTCGCATCGGTTACATGCCCCAGTACTCATCCCTGGATCCTCTGTTTCCGGTTACTGTAATGGATGTCGTGTTAATGGGACGACTTGGCAATGGAAAATTGTTGGGGACCTATAAAGGAACGGATAAAAAAGCCGCAGCAGAAGCACTCCAGGAACTGGAAGTTTACGAAATGAAAAACCGGCCATTTTCCGCCTTATCAGGTGGACAACGGCAGCGCGTACTGATTGCCCGCGCACTGGTATCCGACCCGGAACTCCTCCTGCTTGATGAGCCAACCGCCAGTGTGGACGCCGTTGTCGAAAATGAATTGTTTGACCTGCTTAACCAGCTAAACGAAAAAATCACCATAGCCCTGGTCACACATGACCTGGGCTTTGTCTCAAGCTATGTCAATCTCGTGGCCTGTGTAAGCAGGCGAGTATTAGTGCATCCCACCAGTGAAATCACGGGGGAAATGATCAATGAAATCTACGGGTGTGATGTACGCATGGTGCGACATGACACCATCACCCAAAAGGAGGATGGCGGTGTCTGAATTCCTAATAGATTTGCAGCAACAGACCTTCCTGCAATATGCGGTACTGACAGGACTCCTTGCAAGCATTGCCTGCGGTATTATCGGGAGCTACGTTGTTACGCGGCGAATTACCTATATTGCCGGCGGCATTGCCCACAGCGTCCTGGCCGGCATGGGCGCCGCCCGTTACTGCCAGATCGTATGTGAATGGGACTGGCTTCACCCCCTATACGGTGCCGTTATTTCAGCGCTGATTGCTGCCATCATTATCGGCATAGTAAGCTTAGGTGCAAGACAAAGGGAAGACACTATTATCGGTGCTGTTTGGGCCATTGGCATGGCCATTGGCATCCTCTTTATCTTTAAGACCCCCGGTTACAACGAAGACCTGATGAGTTACCTGTTCGGCAATATCCTCATGGTGTCATCCGATGACCTATGGCTGATTGCAGGACTGGATTTAGTTGTTGTTGTTGTAGGATTGCTCTTTTACAAACAGTTTCTTGCAGTCTGTTTTGACGACGAGTTCGCAAAACTTAGAGGTATCAGGGTGGAATTCTATTACCTCCTGCTCCTGTGCCTTACGGCTCTCACAGTTGTTCTACTTGTTACTGTAGTGGGAATCGTAATGGTCATAGCCCTGCTGACTCTTCCCGTTGCGGTTGCGGGCTTATTCTCAAAAAGATTATGGCAAATGATGGTGTTATCGGCGTTATTCACCATTATTTTCACGACATCCGGTCTCATCATCAGCTATGGCCCCAACCTTCCTGCCGGTGCAACAACAATCGTGCTTGCCGGTGCGGTCTACCTTGTTGTAATTGTTGGATCACATGTCTTCAGGACGCGACGGCTCTAATTGCGTGCGATGTATAGAGTGCCATACCAAGCCTTTTAACTGGAAGCCATTCAACATAAAGGATTTATCACATCTTCACATTTTTTTATTCCATTCTCAAAATCAGTGCTTATCTTAAGTTAAAGGATGAAAGAAACTGGCAAATGTTGAAAAATAGCTGTATTCAGCAGCTTTTTCGATCTGTTTAGAGTGAGGTGATGACAATGAAGACTTCATTAATGTTGGTGATATTAGTTATCGCATTATTCGCTGTAGGCCAAACGATATATTCCTCCCAACAGGGAAATGCAGACAAAATGAACAAAGGAGACCAGCAAATTCAAATGGACAAAACAAAGTCTGATTTTGACCGAAAATATACAAGGCCGGACAACGAAACCTTGAAGAAAAAACTGACCCCTTTGCAGTATGAGGTCACCCAAAAAAATGGAACAGAACGCCCGTTTAAGAATGAGTACTGGGATAACAAAAAGCAGGGGATTTACGTGGATGTGGTTTCCGATGAGCCTTTGTTCAGTTCCCTCGACAAATTTAAATCGGGGACAGGATGGCCGAGTTTTACAAAGCCACTCGAACCGGGCAACATTGTCGAAAAAGCGGACAGGAGCTTTTTTACGACCCGAACCGAAGTAAGGAGTAAACATGGCGATTCGCATCTCGGCCATGTGTTTTCCGACGGACCTGAACCGACCGGACTTCGCTATTGCATTAATTCGGCGGCCTTAAATTTCATTCCCAAAGAGGACCTAAAAAAGAAAGGATACGGGGAGTATTTAAAACTCTTTGAAGAAAAATAGATCCCTAATCGAGCGCTAAAAAAACAGCAGGGGCCATTCGGCCTCTGCTCTTATCGTAAGGTGTTGAATGAAAAACCACAATATATGCCTTTCTCTAAGTCGAGATCAGTCCGCCCTGGCGCATCCGGATTTGGGTAGGCGAATTTCAGTAACTGGAATGATTTTTGTCCTTTTGGGCCTTGTTCTACTTCTTCATGCTTGTGAACCCGCGGGGGGAATAAAAGAGAGGGAAAACATGTCAGCGATAAAAAAGAACTCCACGGCACCCATGGCCAAGCAGCCAGTAGATGCTTCAGTGCCGGCCAGGATAAAAACAGCGACTTTTGCCTTAGGCTGATTCTGGGGGCCGGACTCCCGGTTCGGGAGTATAAGGGGCGTTGTTAGGACCCGTGTAGGATACGCAGGGGGAACCAAGGATAATCCCACTTATCACAGTCTGGGCAACCATACAGAGTCCATTCAAGTGGACTACGACCCTACCGTGATCTCATTCGACAAGCTGCTTGATGTCTTCTGGGATAGTCACAACCCTTATGCGCCGTCGTTTTCGAGACAATATATGTCCATCATATTCTTCCACAACGACGAACAAAAAAGGCTCGCGATTGCGTCAATGCAGCATGAAGCAACCAGGACCAAAAGAAGGATTTTTACGGAAATCCTTCCTTTCACAAATTTTTACCTGGCCGAGGACTATCATCAAAAGTACCGGCTCCGATCGGAACGAGACCTTATGACGGAGTTCAGCGCCATGTACTCCTCGACAGAGGATTTTGTAAATTCCACGGCAGCAGCACGCGTAAACGGGTATCTTGACGGCTACGGCACGCTGGAGGACTTAATGGATGAATTGCCCGGCTTTGGCTTGTCACAAACAGCAAACAAAAAGCTTATCGAAATCGTGAAAAGCCGAAAAGGAAAAGTAGCCTGTAATTTATAATCGGGCCTGGCACGGCATACTGATATTGCTTTAACCTGGATATTTCATAGACAATCTTGAATATTTACACTTCGTTCTATTGACACACAACTCAAACTTATCTATATTTCCTTCCTTAAAATGGAACTTATATCAACCAATAATTTCACAATCTTGCAGAGCTTCGCTTGAAAATCTCAAAAGGATCTTTTAAAATCCGAATAATGGGCGATTCCAAGACCTATGAAGTTCTTTAGTCGCAGAAAACAAAGGAGGATTTGTTTTGAAAAAGAAAATTTTAATTGCTGTGGATGATTCTGCCAATTCAAGAAAGGCAATCGAATATTCCGCTCAGATGAAAAAAATTATTGCTGATCTTTCATTTATTATTTTCAATGTGCAACCCACCATTTCACACTATCTCCTGCACGATTCAAAGAGAGACGCCAAGGCGACTGCAGCACTGAGGGATGTCATTGCCAAGAATGAGAAAACATCTAAAGAACTCCTTGAAAAATACAAATCCCTTATGATTAAAAAGGGTATTGATAAAAAATCAATTCATCTGGTAACGAAGCCCAGAGCCATGGGAGCGGCAAAAGATATATTGCTTTATGCCAAAAACCTGCTTCCTGATGCGATTGTATTGGGCCGAAGGGGAACTTCTCGATTGCAGGAAGCTTTTGTTGGAAGCGTTGCCAACGCTGTGTTTGAACATGCCAGTGTTATTCCCATCTGGGCCGTTGACGGAAAAGTAACATCCTCCAAAATTATGGTTGCCATTGATGGATCTGAAAGTTCCCTCGATGCAGTGGATCATATAAGCTTTATGGTCGGAGCCAATCCAGATGTGGATTTGACACTCTTACATGTAACCCCAACGCTTAGAAATTATTGTACCATTGATTTCGATAAAGAAGGTGAAATCGTTGATGAAGTGATTGCCCGTGGGGATAAACAATGTGTTGACGATTTCTATACCCACGCCCAGCAGAGGTTTAAGGCAGCCGGCATCAATGAAAAACAGATCAGCATTAAAGAAGTTAAAAGCACCATAAACATCGGCAAGGCAATTGTTGATGCAGCAAAAAAGGGAAAGTACGGAATTATAGTGGTTGGCAGAAGAGGTATGAGCGATTCTTTTTTTATGGGTAGTGTTTCAAGATATATAGTGAACAAAGCTTCAAATTGCGCCGTATGGCTTGTCCCGTAACTACTTAAAGAAGAATCCGGTTTTCCAATGATCGTGACTCCCCAGCGGATATAACCCTTATAGCAGGCAGCCCTTTGACCGGGCACTTGTACTCACATATGCCGCAACCAATGCATTTTTTGAGATCCACATACGGCAGCTTAATGGCAGTCCCCTTGCCATTAGGTCCTTTCACAACCTCTTTCTGAAAATAAATGGCCTTTGGGGATGTGGGACAGTGCTCTTCGCATACGATACAAGGGCCGTTTCCTGACCAGGGAAGGCATCTCCCCCTGTCCAAATAGGCGGAACCAATCTTGATGGGTTGTTCAATCTTCTCCTTGACCGAAATCTGCCTTATGGCCCCTGTCGGGCAAACACTTCCACATATGGTACAGGTATATTCACAGTATCCTAAAGTCATCACAAGATGAGGTGACCAAAATCCCGCCATTCCAGCCTCTGCCAGAGTAGGGTTGATCACATTAGTTGGACATACCTTCATGCAGAGTCCACATCTCTGGCATAGCCTGAGAAAATCTTTTTCAGGTAGAGATCCTGGAGGCCTGATCAAACGGGGATCTGAGATTTTATGCACTTGGCCATCCAGTCTCCCTAAAAGGGGCAGAGAAATACCTGCGAGTAAACCTGTGAGTACCGCCCGCCTGCCCATATCCGGTTTCCTGTTTAGTAAGGGCGGCCATCTGAATCGAAAGGACAGGGCCCCTTCCGGGCATGAATCAAAGCAATTAAAACACATCAAACACTCAGCATTGTCCCATTCCTGGCCGGGCATGGGTGAAGAAGCCCCCTGGCAGTTCTCGGCGCACGATTTACAGTATGTGCATTTCTTATGATCCTTCTCAAGTCTCAGGATACTGAACCTAGAAAATATCCCTAACAAAGCCCCTAAAGGGCACAAAACTCGGCACCAGAAGCGTGGTCTGAACCTGTTTAAAAACAGGACAACTAAAAAAATCAGCCCGATAAACCAGGCCGTTCGATATGATTCATAACCATAACCAAAGACAGGTGATACCAGAACCTCTCCCCCATAACTCAACTGGTTTAGGATTTTTATATCGCTGTTGGCCATCCAACCAAACAGCTCCCTTATCCCCGTCCCCAGGCCAGGGACTACGGCTAAGGCAAGGGAACGAAAGAGCAGGGATATAGGGTCCATCAATCCTATAAAATTGAGGCCTATGAAGGCTCCCACAAGCAGGGCGATAAGAAGGAAATACTTGAATCTCTGACTGGGTGCCTTCTGATTGGCCTGTACCATCCGCTCTGCTTTGAGTGCCGGTTTGAACCAGCTTATCACATGGTGGATGGTGCCCATTGGACAGATAAAACCACAGAAGATCCTGCCCAAGAAAAGGGTCACAAGGAGCAGGCCGAGCCCCCACCAGAAGCCCTTGATGAGGGCATGCCCCGATATTAGAGAAGAGAGCCAAATCAAGGGATTCAGTTGAAAGAAAAAGGTTACAGGCTGGCCTATCTTGAGATTCAGATCAGATGAGAAAACCAGTGAATAATCCATGAAGATATCCTGGGGAAGACGACTTTCCACCAGGAGAAAAACAAAGAAGAATAGAAAAAAGGTTTGGCTTATTCTTCTTATCCAAACCAAGTGCTTTGCCTTCAAAAGATCACCTTTTTATAATCCAGTTGCTGGAGGTCATAGGTGCCGAGACCCCACTTTTTTCCTAAGCTGATAAAACCCAGTTCCTCTGGGCTATAGTCAAAGAGCCTGGCGGCCAATGCATCCGCAGCAACCTGGTCATTGCTTAATATCAGGGTGTTTTTGACGGCAACATCTGATATGCTTCCACCGGAAGGACCGTTTTTTGTCATGATCCTGATGGCATCGATCACGGTCAGAGTGGGATTGAAGAACTGGGCAAGATCAACAATGCTCTGGTGTATATCCTGGTGAAGGGCAAATCTTCTGCCGCCGACACCTCCTATCCAGTTTTTTATACCAAGGGTCAGGGTACTCAATCCATGATGCTTGGCTACCGGCAGGTTGATTACCTTGTCAGCCTCAACCAGCGGAACAAATACAGGCCAGACATCCAGACGGTGGCCATGAATCTTCATATTTTTCATAAGCGACGATCTGGGATAGACCAGGTCTGCATTAGTCTTTTTTGCCACCACTCCCGCGCCCGTAAGCGTGAAACATCGCTGTGCATTGTGAATCGTATTGTCGGCGACCCTGACTTTTTTGGCCTCACCCTCATAGCAAAGCTCAATTACCGCTTCCAGGACTTCTGGGTTGGTGGATGCAGCTAGATCGGGGCGCCTGGCCCAGGATATATTGGGTTTGATCACCACCACATCCCCCTTTGAGACAAATCGGTTGATGCCTCCTGCGGCCTCAAAAACCTTTCTGGTCAATTCTTTGACAGAGTACTCCTCTTTTTGACCAATCCCTTCAACAATAAACCCCTTCTGTGCTGGTTTGGCCCAGACCGAACCAAGACCACATAAGGGACCTCCACTAAAGGCTGATACGGCCAGGGTCCCGGATATCTGTAGCAGACTTTTCAGGGCTGCTCTTCTGGTAACAGGGTGATTCATTTCAAAAATAGATACTCCCTTGGTAATCGACTTAAATCCAAATAATCACATTCCCAGCTCCCGCATTGTTCCTGTCCCCTTGCTTTTTAAAAAGACCTGAACGGCCATGAGGGCCGCAGGGGTAATACCGGATATACGTGAAGCCTGGCCTAATGAAATGGGCCTTACCCTGCCCAGTTTCTCCCTTACCTCTGTGGTGAGCCCGTGGACCTTTTGGTAATCAATGTCCTCGGGAAGCCTCATATCTTCCATTTGTCTTAATTTATTAACCTGACGCTCTTGACGATCAATATAACCCTCATACTTTATCCGCGTCTCAATCTCCGCAGCAACCTGCTCGTCGATTTTTGAAAGTTCAGAATCGAAAACATGGAGATGCTCGATAAATATCTCACTTCTCTTTAAAAGCTGCGCCAAAGAGGTCTTGTTTTTTATCGGTGCCGTACCGAATTCTTTAAGGCGGTCCAGCACCGAGGACTCCGCGCTTACTCTGAATTCCTTTAGCCTAACAAGCAGCTTTTCTGCTTCGTCCCTTTTTTTGCAAAAGTCACGGTAGACATCATCAGAAACCAGGCCCAGGCGATAACCGATATCTCTGAGTCTGAAGTCGGCATTGTCTTCCCTTAACAGCAGGCGATACTCGGCCCTGGATGTAAACATGCGGTAAGGCTCATTGGTACCTTTCGTGACCAGGTCATCGATCAGTACACCGGCATAAGACTGAGACCTTTTGAGGATAAGGGGCTCCTCTCCCCTTATTTTCAAGACCGCATTGATTGCGGCTAACATACCCTGTGCAGCCGCTTCTTCATAACCGGAGGTCCCATTTATCTGGCCCGCATGAAAAAGCCCTTCGACCAGCTTGGTTTCCTGGGTAGGCTTGAGCTGAACCGGATTTGCGTAATCATATTCAATAGCGTACCCGGGTCTCACTATCTCGGCCTGTTCCAGGCCCGGTACGGAACGTACCATCCTGATCTGAATATCAATGGGAAGACTCGTGGGCAGCCCGTTTGGATAGACCTCAACAGTATCCAGACCTTCAGGCTCAAGAAATACCTGGTGCCGCTCTTTCTCGGCAAAGCGAACTACCTTGTCTTCAATGCTCGGGCAATACCTGGCCCCCACCCCCTCTATAATCCCGCTGAAAAGGGGCGACCTGTCCAAACCCTGCCTTATAATATCATGGGTTTTTTCGTTGGTGTGCGTGATATGGCACGAGACCTGCGGCAGAGGGATTTTCTTGGTTGTAAACGAAAAGGGCTTCGGGTTTTCATCCCCGGGCTGTTCGGTCAAACCTGAATAGTCAATTGCCCGGCCGTTAAGCCGGGGCGTGGTCCCTGTTTTTAGCCTGCCCAACTCAAACCCGAGTTCCTTAAGCTGTTCCGAGAGCTTGACAGAAGGCGGATCCCCCATACGCCCGGCCGGGAAATGATCAAGACCGATATGGATTAGACCTCCCATAAAAGTACCGGTGGTCAACACAACGGTCTTGGACAAAAACCGTTCATGAATCTGATTTTCAACGCCGAAAATCCTGCCGTCTTTCACCAGCAAACGATCTACCATGCCCTGCCTGATGTCCAGGTTGGGCTGCAATTCCAATACCGACTTCATTCGCTTCCGGTAAAGATCCATGTCATTTTGGGACCTCGAGCCCTGAACGGCCAGACCCTTTCGGGTATTGAGTCGTCTGAACTGAATTCCGGTCTGATCCGCATTTTTGGCCATCTCCCCACCAAGGGCGTCAATCTCCTTGACAAGGTGCCCCTTGGCTAACCCTCCAATAGCGGGGTTACAACTCATGGCAGCTATGTGATCGAGATTGATGGTGAGAAGCAAGGTGGGATGGCCCATTCTCGCTGCAGCAAGGGCAGCCTCACAGCCCGCATGACCGGCGCCGACCACAATTACGTCATATTCTTTATCATATGTGGACATGAAGTTTCCGAACCTGAAACTAAAAAGGCTCTTGAACCATAATGGTCTCTTCCCTGCCAGGCCCCACGGATATTATGGAAATGGGGACACCGGTTATTTTCTCAATGCTGCTGAGATAGGCTCTCGCCTGTTCAGGCAACTGGTCCTTCTCTCTTGCCCCTGTAATGTCCTCTTTCCATCCGGGCCTTTCCTCATAAACAGGAGTACATCGAGCCTGTTCCTTCAGGCTCGCGGGTCTGGAATCAATCCGTTTATTGTCAAGTTCATAACCCACACAGATATTCAGTTTTTCCAGACCTGTAAGAACATCTAATTTGGTGATCGCAATGCTATTAAGTCCATTCAGACGAACCGAATCACGGACAATAACCAGATCCAGCCAACCGCAACGCCGCCTGCGACCGGTGGTAGCCCCGAATTCAACTCCCCTTTCCTGAATACAATCGCCTATTTCATCAGTCAGCTCGGTCACAAAAGGCCCGGCACCGACGCGGGTCGTATATGCCTTTACAATCCCCACCACATGATGTAACTGCCCGGGGCCGATTCCAGCACCCGCGCACGCCGCGCCGGATATTGGATTAGATGAAGTGACAAATGGATATGTCCCGTGATCAATATCCAGATGCGTCCCCTGGGCCCCCTCAAAAAGGATCCTCTTGTTAGCCTTTAGACCATCTGCCAGTTCTACTGAAACATCTGTAATAAAAGGAGTGAGCGCTTCTCCCATCTCAAGATATCTATCCAGAATTGACTCAACTTCCAGAGGTTCTGCGCTCAGAAATTTAGTTAGATAAAAATTCTTCTCTTTCAGATTGGCCCTGATCTTTTCCTCCAAGGTGTCCGGCTCGGTGAGATCTATTGCCCTCACGCCTGTTCTTGCCACCTTGTCTTCATAACAAGGGCCGATTCCGCGCCCTGTTGTGCCTAATTTATCCCTGCCCTTGGCCGCTTCCCTGGCAAGATCAATCGCCTTGTGATAAGGCATGATAATCTGGGCCTTTTCACTCAAAGACAGCCTGTTTGGATTTACCAATATGCCGGCCTCTTTGAGTTCCTTTATCTCCTCCAGGAGTACCTCAGGGTCCACAACAAGACCATTTCCTATGAGGCATTTTTTGTCATCATACAAGATACCGGAAGGAATGATATGGAAAATAAACTGCCTGCCTTCCACCACGAGCGTGTGTCCTGCATTATTTCCACCCTGAAATCTCACAATCAGATCAGCCTTCGCTGTAAGCAGATCAACGACCTTGCCCTTTCCCTCGTCTCCCCACTGGGTTCCAACAACCACGGTATTTGACATATTCCTGCTCCGAATTAGATGTTTAAAACGCTCTCTTTTCAGCCGTACGAACCAATAAGGTATAGATCTTTGTTATCCAAAACCATTAGCCATGTCAACCTTTCACTCGTCTATGAATACAGGTCCTCCTTTCCACTTCTTCTGGATTGACAAAGACAGGGCCTGTTCTCTAAGATAATGACTGGGCGGTCAGTCATTGCCGACCAAGCCTTTTTTATAACAGGAGGAATAAGTTATGACCATGATGACACCATCGGCGGCACTTGTCTAGACCCCGGTGGCCGAAGCGATGTGCTTTAAATGCCGATGAGGCATCTACCCAAATACAGACACCTTCGTACCAAATAGACGCCTAAAGGATCATGCCCATAATGCCCAAAGAGATTTTTAATCAGATACCATTAGAAAAGAGGGAAAAGATCCTCCGGATCGCAGCCATGCTTTTTGATGAACAGGGGTTCGCAAGAACAAATGTGCCCGGATCGCAAGACAGACAGGCGTGGCTAAGGATTCCCCATCCAAAGAGGCTGTATCCTATTGTCATTGCGAGGAGCCTCAGGCGGCGAAGTAATCTCGTATGACGTCCAGTGCTTCAACAGGCACATGAAGAGCGGGTGAGCAACCATGGCGGACTCCGGCGGCCATTGAAAGGTCATTGTCCTCGGGTAAGTGCGCGATCATCCATGTGGACGTGGACCCGGTAAAACATATGTGGGCCCCCGGTCTTATACATTTTAAAGACATGCACAAGGAACCAGGAGGGAAATGATATGGATGCAGCAGCTATCGACCAGATACGGCTGAATTTCAGCCCGCAGGCCCTTGTCGGCTTAAACGTAGTCATCGGATTGATGATGCTGGGGGTTTCACTCGACCTCAAGCTGGCCGATTTTAAGCGGGTCATCGTTTCACCAAAAGCTCCTGCCATCGGCCTGGGCGCACAGTTTATCCTGTTACCGGCCTTTACCTACCTTCTGACACTGATCATTCGGCCGGCCCCGTCCATGGCCCTGGGCATGATCCTTATCGCATCCTGTCCCGGCGGAAACCTCTCCAATATAATGACCTACCTGGCCAGGGGAAATGCCGCCATTTCGATCAGCATGACCGCCATTTCGACTGCTGCCGCCATTTTTATGACCCCGTTTAATCTGGCCTTTTGGGGCAGCTTAAATACTCACACGGCACCCATCCTCAAACAGGTGAGCCTTAACCCCCTTGACGTCTTTACCACCATTGTGCTGATCCTCGGCGTGCCACTGGTCGCGGGCATGTTGCTGTCCAAGGCCTTCCCTTCATTGGTTGACCGAATCCGCAAGCCCTTCAAGGTCTTCTCTTTTCTGGTGTTTATAGCCTTCGTGGGTGCGGCCCTTGCAGCCAACTGGCAGATCTTTCTAAAAGTTATCGGTCTGGTTGTTTTTGTGGTCTTTATCCACAACGCCCTCGCCCTGAGCCTGGGCTACTGGTCCGGCCGATTGTTCCGTCTGGACAGGAGGGATGTGAGGGCCGTTTCCATTGAGGTGGGCATCCAGAATTCGGCCCTGGGACTCATATTGATCTTCAATTTCTTTGAAGGCCTGGGCGGTATGGCCATTATAGCGGCCTGGTGGGGCATCTGGCACATTATTGCCGGCCTGAGCGTGGCCACCTTCTGGTCCAGGCGGCCGCTTCCGGGAGATCCGGAGGTCCAGGCCGCATGAGGGATCCCATGCGCATACCCAATTCTGTTCTGGTCACTGGTGGAGGCGGTTATATCGGCAGGCAGCTCATCCATGCTCTGGCAGAGCAAAAAGATCCAACTCAAACTATCCTGTCTTTGGATGTGAGGGACACACCGCCGGACGAAAAGCTTGAAAAGGTTCAATACTTGACAACCGATATCCGTTCTTCCGAATTGGCAACAATTTTTGGAAAATTCCGTGTGGCCACCGTGGTCCACCTGGCCTCCATCGTCACCCCGGGGAAAAAATCAAACCGGGAATTCGAATATTCGGTTGATGTCCTGGGAACGGAAAATGTGCTCAATGCCTGTCTAAAGACAAATGTAGACAAGCTCATCCTGACCAGCAGCGGCGCGGCCTACGGATACTACCCGGACAACCCTGAGTGGCTGACGGAGACGGATAGGCTGCGCGGTAATCCGGAGTTTGCTTACTCCGACCACAAGCGCCTGGTAGAGGAGATGCTGGCCCGTTATCGGGAGACCCATCCGGAACTCAGGCAGCTCATTTTCAGGCCGGGTACCATTCTGGGTGCCACCGCCGACAATCAGATCACCGCCCTTTTCCAAAAGCCTTATGTCCTCGGCCTCAAAGGCGCGGCCACGCCCTTCGTGTTTATCTGGGATCAGGATGTGGTGAACTGCCTTACAAGAGGAATTTACAGGGATATCACGGGTATCTTCAACCTTGCAGGGGACGGGGTCCTGACCATGAAAGAAATTGCCGCACTCCTGAAAAAGCCCTATGTCGCCCTCCCCGTCCAGCTTGTTCGCATCGCCTATTGGATTCTTAAAAGACTCCGGCTGACCCAGTACGGTCCAGAGCAGGTCAACTTTTTGCGCTACCGGCCCGTGCTCAGCAACCAAAAACTCAAAGAGGACTTCGGTTACGTTCCGCAAAAGACGACCCGCCAGGTCTTTGAGTATTATCTGAAGGCAAATGCCATGGATTAATTTTTTTGAGGTCTGAATTGAGAACCAAAAGAGATTTTAAGGGCAAAGTCGTTTTTATCACAGGTGCTGCAGGCGGAATGGGAATGGCTCTGAGCCGCAGATTCGGTATGGCCGGGGCCAAGCTTGGGGTGACGGATTTAGATGCAGATGCTGTTCAGGCATTTTCCCGGACCCTGACATCCGAGGGCATAGAAAGCATCGGAATAGGACTGGATGTCACTGACGAGGATGCCTGCAAAAAGGCCGTGGCCGAGGTAGCGGATCAATTCGGCGGCATCGATCTGCTCATAAACAATGCAGGAATCACGCACAGGAGCGCGTTTGTTGAGACGGATTCCGCTGTCTATCGCCGTGTTATGGATGTAAACTATTTCGGCTCCCTTTACTGTACAAAGGCCGCCCTCGCCCAACTCATAAAATCCCGGGGACAGATTATTGTTATCAGCTCTATCGCGGGCTTTGCGCCCCTGCTGGGCCGTACGGGTTATTCTGCCAGCAAACACGCCCTTCACGGGTTGTTCGACTCGCTCAGGACAGAGTTGAAAAGCGCCGGTGTCGGTGTCACCATTGTCTGCCCGGGCTTTACAGCCACCAATATTGATCGTAATGCCCTCAATGGAGACGGACGTCCAGCCACCCACCCCCAATCAAAGGTCGGGAAGACCGCTACCCCCGAAAGCGTTGCCGAGGCCGTCTTTCAGGCGGCCTGTCGAAATAAACCCCTGCTGGTGCTTTCCACGGTAGGTCGCTTGACCAGGATTATGACAAGATGTTATCCTGCTTTTTACGAATGGATAATGGCCCGTTCCCTGAAGTCGGAACTGGAGAGGTAGAACTTGTTCCTTTTCCCCTGAATCGGACAGGATTTACAGGATAAACATGATAAAACCCGGCAATTCCTAAGCGGAAATTGCTTATATAAAATGGGTAAACCGAAAACAAAAGGAGAAACAATCCTGAAAAAAATCCCCCCGAAAGGAAAAACCTCCACCGCGGAACCCAAGCCCGGGCCGTCTCGTCCTGATCATAAAAGCCGTTACACCCACAGGCGTTTCTCTCGAAAAAAAGGAAAGAAAGGCAGCAGGATCGATGATGTGGCGGCAGTGTCTGCCGGCGAGGCACTGGAAGAGAGCTGGGATGTTTCACAGTTCAAGGTCCCGCCGATTGAGGGGAAAACCCGGTTTCACGATTTCAATCTTCCGGCCCTGCTGCTTCATGCCATCTGCGATCTAGGCTTTGAGTACTGTACACCAATCCAGGCTGAAATCCTTCCCAGTAGCCTGTCCGGCAAGGATGCGAACGGCCGGGCCCAGACCGGTACCGGAAAGACGGCGGCCTTTTTGATCACCGTCATCACCCGGATACTGCTAAACCCTATCCAGGAAAAAAGAAAACCCGGCACCCCCCGAATCCTTATCATCGCCCCCACCCGGGAGTTGGTGCTCCAGATCTCCGAGGAAGCCCGCCAGCTCTCCAAGTACTGTGCCCTGAAGATCGTTTCCGTGTTCGGGGGCATGGATTACGTTAAACAGAAAAAGCAGTTAGCGTCAGGTCCGGTCGATATCATCGTAGCTACGCCCGGAAGGTTGCTCGACTTTCAGCGGCGCCATGATATTAACCTGAAAAAGATCGAGGTGCTGATCCTCGACGAAGCTGACCGGATGCTTGACATGGGTTTTATCCCGGATGTCCGAAAGATCATCTACAGTACTCCGCCAAAAGAGAAGCGCCAGACATTACTCTTTGGCGCTACGCTGACCGGGGGGATACGCCGTCTTGCCTCCCAATGGACCCACAACCCAGTAACCGTTGAGATTGAACCGGAACAGGTCGCGGTCGAAACCGTGGAACAGATCATCTACATCGTGACCGCCGACGAAAAATTCGGACTGCTTTTCAACATCATCGATCAACAGAACCTGGACCGGGTTATGGTTTTTTGCAACAGGCGCGACGAAGTGAGACGGCTCGCGGAGATGCTTACCCGCCATGGGATCAACTGCTCCGTGCTCTCAGGTGATATTCCTCAAAAAAAACGGATTCGCCGTCTTGAGGAATTCAAGAAAGGAAAGATCCGGGTCCTGGTTGCAACGGATGTGGCCGGACGCGGTATTCACGTCGAGGGTATGCACCATATCATCAATTTTACATTGCCGCATGATCCGGAAGATTACGTGCACCGGATCGGCCGTACCGGCAGGGCCGGCACGGCCGGCACCTCGATCAGCTTTGCAGATGAGAATGACGCATTCTATATTCCCACCATCGAGCAGTTCATCGACCGCGAGCTGAAATGCATCGAGCCGGAGGACAATTGGCTCGCAATACCAAAACCTGTTCTTGCAAGGAAAATACACAGATCCCGCCGCGGAAGGAAAGCCGCGCCAAAGGGGAAAAACAAAATTTTCAGTTAGAAAGGATTTACAGGATAAATTCTGAAGCCATAACAAACAGGCTAACTGTAAAGGAGAGGATACCATGCAGATAAAAGCAAATGGAATTAAGATGAATTTTGAATTGTCAGGAAAAAAGGATGCACCCATAATAGTGCTCAGCCACTCTCTGTCATGCAGCATTAATATGTGGGATTCCCAGATGGAAGCACTTAAACCGCATTATCAAGTGCTGCGTTATGACACGCGCGGGCATGGCAAAACAGATGCACCTTCAGGAAAATACACCTTCGATATGCTGGGGGAGGATGCTATCTGTCTATTAGACGCTTTGGGTATTGATGTGGTGCATTGGGTAGGGTTGTCCATGGGAGGGATGATAGGCCAATGCCTTGCCCTGAATTATGCTGATCGGCTCCATAGCCTCACCCTGTGTGATACTACCGCGATTATGTCGGATGATAGACAGCCCGTTTGGCAAGATCATATCGATACGGCCCTCAACCAAGGCATGCAGAGCTTAGTGCAATCAACCATGGAGCGTTGGTTCACAGCACCCTATCTCAGCAAAAACCCTCCAAAGGTGCAACTCATTCGGAGACAATTCCTTGAAACACCGGTGGCGGGCTATGTTGGATGTAGTGAAGCGATTCGCGCTGTCAATTATCTGGAACAACTTCACCAGATCAACAAGCCCACCCTGATCATGGTCGGTGAGAAAGATCTGGGAACTCCGGTCACCGCCTCTCAAGCCATGCACGAACGCATTCCGAATTCCAGGCTGGTGGTGCTGCCCTCTGCCGCCCACCTGTCCAACGTGGAACAGCCCGAAGCCTTTAATGAGGCCCTCATGGGGTTCCTACAGGAGATCTCATAAGCCTACTCTTGCACATTTTTTTGTGCAATTTTTATTATACGTGAATTGACTCTATCTCCTTTGCACCATTTTCTGTGCATTAGCTTGTCTCTCTGCACAGCTTTTTGTGCATGCACATATTTTTGTGCATTCAGTCAAAATTCCTTTAAATCCCCTTAAAACCTCTTTTTTTACTTGACATACCAGCCTATTGGCCTATCGTAATATTAATATCACTATAATAAACAACCCCTTTCCTATAAAAAGGCGCCTCATGATCCCTCACCTCAAAATGTGCCTATCAAGCTCCTGACAGAACTCAATCGAGTTTTGTTCAGGATTTCAAATTATGCGTCCACATTTATCTCGGCAAGATTAAGTGTTAACCGGTTCGCAAGCATTATAGCAATTTAGATCTTTTTTATTACTATGTTGTATTTTTGATATTTAAACGTCTAATCATATAATTACTTGTTCGGCACAGCATGATGACAGCATTGAAACCAGATAAGTGCATACAGAAGGCGTTGCTCTCGACGCGTAGCCGCCTCGTAGGGGAATACGACCATCCCGACGAACCCGACTTGTTGGTTACCCACGCCTGGCTCCGCGGCCCCGAGATGTCGCGAATGCTCGGCAACAGCGCTTTTTCGCAGAATTTCTATGTAGCCTCTTTCCGAACCGAGCCAGTCCCGCGCGATCACCCGTTGATCGTTCTGCCTGACTACTCCTATTTCGGCGAGTTCCTTGCCGTCCACCTGAGCATTCTGTACGGCAAACACTTCCAGTCTCACGGACTGCTTGAGTCCAGTGGATCTTTCAGAGTTCCAGAGAAGCTCGATCTTGGGCCAAACTCCCTCTTCTCATTGCCGCCTTTCAACCACACACCCCGGAACTGCGTCCCCACGATTCTGAATCTCTGCGAGATATCGAGAATCCGACCTGTCCTGGATGCTTTTGTGACAGAGAGTGGCCCCGGTCGAATCCTTTTCACTGCCGGACGGTTCTACAATCGAGCACTCACTGAGATGGAGGAACTGCCAGAGCTGGCGTATCTGGATCTCATTACCTGTGGTGAGACCATCTCCGGCGAAAGAAATGTTCCGGACGACCGCCTATACGATGAGGACCTGAAGGAGCTTCTCAGGCGGATTGAGAAGGGAAGTCCCGACGGTTCAGAACTCGCTGCGAGTGTTCGCTCGCGCCTGTATCAGGTACGACGCCGCTTTGCGTCGGCGTTGTCGGACCTGCTTGATGACTACTTCTTCGCCCATCCAGAGTCGCATGAGCCTTTTGCGGCTCTGAAACAAGACGATATCGAGACCGCCCTCAAGGCAGCATACAATCTGCGCAGCCGATATGTACACACCGGCATTCAATTCGGAGCTTGGGTCAAACCACTAGCACACTTGCCAGAGGAGATCATGCTTGGCACCCCCATTATGGACGATAACGATCTGAAGAAGATCCTCGTCAAGGCGCCAAGCCTTTGTGGGATGGAGAGGATAATGCGATACTGCTTGCTTAAGATTGCAGGTGAAGCCGGGGCCATACTTGACGATATGTATGAAGACCAAGGAGCCGAACAAACGCATGCAGAAGCGACTTCGGAAACCGCGCCGAGCGCGGCTTCCGAAGCG
>CAZUHR010000003.1:24423-26858 GCA_964620335.1 uncultured Desulfobacteraceae bacterium | reverse complement strand
AACCTTTATGTTTTCACGTATCATCAATTTTCTCCCGAGTGTGATTTGCCTATTACGAGAACTGTACCGTGAAGACCACAATAGCTCACAAAATGTTTTTGCAGTATTATTCTTTCATAACACTTTCATAAAGTTTTTTATAATTTTTTGCCGAGCGTTCCCAGGAAAAGTCCTCCCGTATACCGTTGGCAATAATCCTATCCCAAACAGGTTTTTTATCATAGGTCTTTACCGCAGCCTTGATTGCGTCGAGGAATGCTTTCGGCTCATACGGGTCGAACGTGAACCCATTACCTTTCCCGGTCTTGGTATCGAAGTGATTAATGGTGTCCGCCAGGCCGCCGGTCGCCCTCACCACAGGCACGGTTCCGTACTTAAGGGCATACATTTGGGTTAGGCCGCAAGGTTCGTATCTGGATGGAATCAAAAACATATCTGCTCCTGCCATAATGCGATGAGCGAGGGGATCATTGAAGCCGGAAAAAAGGCCGATTCGTCCCTTGTGGCGTCGGGCGGCTTCCTGAATAGCCGCCTGTATTGACTCATCTCCCGATCCCAGAACAACCAGCCCCACATCAAGGTCAAGCATGTCGTCCAGGATCTCGACCACCAGATCAAGTCCCTTCTGGGAATCCAGCCGTGATATGATGCCGCTCACGGGCCTTGTAATCAAAGATGAATCAAGCGCCATCTCCTGCATCAAGGCGGCTTTACATCTTGTTTTTCCGGCCATATCGTCGGGAGAATAATTCATCGCAATATGCGGATCTTTGGCAGGGTCCCAAAGGCCGTAGTCTACACCATTTAAAATACCATAGAGTACCCGGCTCCGGCCCGAAAAAATGCCTTCCATACCCATGCCGTAATCTAGTGTCTGAATTTCCTGCGCATAAGTTGGGCTAACCGTGGTGAGGGCATCGGCATATACGACTCCCGCCTTCAGGAGGCTGATCTTTCCCCAGAACTCAAGCCCTTCCATATGAAAGAATTCCTTGGAAGGAAGCCCTGTCAGGGATACCTTTTCTGCGGGAAAGACCCCCTGATAACCCAGATTGTGAACGGTAAATACGGTGGCGGCACGTGATAACATACTGTAATTGCGGTAAGGCCCTTTAAGAAGTGCGGGCACAAGACCGGTTTGCCAGTCGTGGCAGTGGACTACATCAGGTGAAAAGGATATTGCCTCCGAGAGCAGTAATGCGGCATGGGAGAAAAAGGCGAACCGTTCCAGATTGTCGTAGTAGTCCCCATTGGCGTTTCCGTACAAATTCGGCCGGTCATAAAAGTCTTCCCTATCAATCATATAAACCGGTATGTCACCTGCTATTCGCGTTTCAACGATATTGGCTTTTAAAATATTTTTGCCGAGGGGTACTTCCAGGTCTTGAAGTAATGTATGATACTCAATTTCCCTATCTTGCACCATTCGATAGAGCGGGAGCACAATGCGCACATCCACTTCAAGTTTTTTCAGAGCAATGGGAAGAGATCCCGATACATCGGCAAGCCCTCCCGTCTTTGCAAAAGGAACAACCTCAGGTGATATAAAGAGCACTTTGAGTTTTTCATTCTTCATGTTTTTTGATTTTTCCATGGACAGTTCCGGTCTATGGAGAATGGTATTTATTGATCAATTTTTTTAGATTCGGATTATTTATTATCCTCTTCCACCGCCTTGAGGAGTTTGGGGTAAATTTCCGGGAGGCTGAATGCGACCCTGTTCCAGGAGGGGATCAGAGTGCTTTGATGTGGCCCCTTACTCTGCTCCCATGCTGTCCACAGAAAGCCCCGGAAGTATCTTACGGTCTGTTCCTCCTGGTATCGGTCATATTGAAGGGCATTTGCTTCTGCGTCATCACTATAGCTTTTTACAAAGTTCAGGGCGTTTTCGTAATAGGTGTGAAGAATCGTGTCCACAAAGGCATCGTCCAGAGGAACGCCGTGGGATCGCATGTAGCTCAGATAGAACTTGGCAATGTCCACGACCATACGATGGAGCCCCTTTTGGGAATCATCCAGCGAAATGTCCTGGTGCTTATGTTCGTAATTGGGGACAAGATCGATTTGCGCTATTTTTCTGGGAATAGAACGGTGATAGACCTGTGAAAGGGTTGCCACTTCAAGGCCCCAGTCATAGGCAATGTCAATTCCCCGGGCAAGTCTGGTGGTAAAGCTGAATTCCCCTGCCAAAGGGTAATTGAAAGTCCGATGATAGTTGAAAAAACGTCCCAGCTCATTTAAGCCCCGGTCCCACATTATACGGGCCATGGTGTCTACAAAGGGTGTGACAAACAGCCTTGTAACCCTTCCTTTCATTTCCCGTTCTTTTGGAGAGATGCGCAGATAATATCCTTTGCAGAATTCAAAGTCATTGTTGGGATTGGCCGCGGGCTCTATCAACCGGCCCAGTAAAATCCTATCATACGTAACGATGT
>CAZUHR010000003.1:6394-24323 GCA_964620335.1 uncultured Desulfobacteraceae bacterium | reverse complement strand
TTGGCCGCGGGCTCTATCAACCGGCCCAGTAAAATCCTATCATACGTAACGATGTCGCAGTCATGAAGGGCTATCACATCGGAATCCTCTTTGGCGAACAGATAGCCCAGGGTGATCCAGACGGATTGGCCCTTGCCCTTGATTCCTGTTGAGATCTCACGACCTTGAATCTCCTGAAATATTTTCTGGATTCGCGGTCCATCCACCCACACAACCTTGACATCGCGCTCCGCAGAACGAAGCCTTCCGAAGTATTCCTTGGCCTCCTTGAATTGGTGCTCTTCCGGTGCGCCACCTAGGGCCACAACCACATTGCTCAAATAGCGCACCTTTTGAATCTCATTGATTATATTATCAAGGACCTCGGGATTCTGGATTTCCGAATAAAGAGATGGAAGCAAAAGGCTGATTTTAAGATGGGTGGCATATTCCTCGATTTTTTTTTCGAGGTCTTTAAGATACCCTTTCCGATCAAAGGCCCGATAAAGGGCATGGACCGTTGTAATGATTCCCTCCTGATGAAAATCCGCCATGATGGCTGCTCCTTATGTTCTATTTGTCCTAGGCCTGGGACTTTACCTTTTCCTCGGATTTCTTATCCCAAACCTTGATAAGATGATCTTTTTGTTCCTCGAATTTCATGGCCTGTTCCTCCACCAATGCCTCGGCCTCCTGGGAGGACATTTCCCAGCTCTGTCTCACAAAAGAAGCCACGCGGGCATAATAAAGGGGTGTCACCAGATCGAGCAGTTTACTTCGGTTGTAGCTCCACAGGTGAAAGGTGGCTGCCAGTTCGTATAGGATCTGAATCCAGGCCTCTGTGGAAAGATGAAACCCGGCGGAATCCATTTCCACCGCCCTGGTGATGTGCTCGAAGCAATCCTTGTAAAAGATTTCCTTCCATAGAGATGAGAACCGCAAATAACCCTCCTTGAAAAGCTCTATCAGGCCCTCGAGGTTCACATTGACCGGTTCGGGCTCCAGGGATCCCTCGAATCCGAAGGTTTCCAGGGCTTCGCTTCCCTGAATGCGTTTCCAATAGCTCTCATAGCTCTCCATCATGGAAAAGAGGGCAGAGAGCACCTGCCGAAACATGGGCCCCAAGTGCTGGCCGGGGTCTTTTACATCGTGTATCTTTACCCCCAGATTGGACTGGCAGATTCTAAAACCCTGGGTGATGGCGCTGGTGGTCATCCAAATGTCGATCCCGAAACGGGCTACATCCGTATCCCACACATCCTGTTCGATATAGAACTTTGCCGTGTCACGGGATATGGCAAAGTCACCTCCGATTGGCTGCCTGACACGTTTTCCATAGAGGGCCCTTGTGAGGTTGTATACGATATTATTGGTGATAGTCCCATCGTACTTGTGCCTGACATAAACCGGGGCCACAAACTGGTAACCCCTTTCCATAACCGGATCCAGGAGATACTTGACCCAGTCCGCGGTTATGCTTCGAAGGTCCGAGTCTACCATTGCGCAAACACGCACTTTCAGGCGGACTGCTGACTCGAATAGGGATCTCAGGGCTGTTCCCTTACCTCCGGGCCCCCGGTAGATCGAGATAATCTTTTCCTGCCAGGGTTTAATCTCAAACTCCTTGGCCACTTCACGGGTGTCGTCCGTGGAACCTCCGTCTGCAATAAAGATGACACTTTTTTTGTCACTGTAATGTTTGGCCAGGCCGTGGGTGACCATCTGGATGACATGGATGACTGTCTTCTCATTGTTGTAACAGGGGATGCCGACCAGGATATCCGCAGATTCGATCTCCTCGATGCGCTTGGCGGTATACCCTCTTAATGCCGTGTTGTAATGCATGGTTTCCCTTCCGCTCTATACGATTTATTTTGTCCTGCCAGACAAAAATCTAGAAGCTGCTTTGCACCATTGCTCGCAGCCATGGTTTTGAATCCAGGGGTTCCTTTAAGCTGAATATAATTTATTATATATTATTTGAATTAAACGGTCAATAGTGTGTTACCAATGTATTACCATGGGGCCATAATGCGAAATTCCATGGGCACGGGTTATTCGTTTAGCCGCTTGACACTCAAGATGCCGTGCTCCTATTATACTCTTACTGTATGTGTGTGTATTTTCATTTTCGAAAGCAGTCACCCAGGGTACTGGCAACCCTGCAATGGAAACGGCCGCAATTCTATTTTTTGTATTTTTTCTCATTAGGAATACATCATGTTTTAGTGTATAGATTAAAGAACAGAACAGGAGGTGGATATGAAAGATACGCTCGCCTTTGTTATGGCTGGCGGGAGGGGTGAACGGCTCATGCCCCTAACAAAGGACCGCACCAAACCGGCTGTTCCCTTCGGTGGTATCTACCGGCTCATAGACTTTACGCTGAGCAACTGCGTCAACTCACAAATCTATAAAATCATTGTACTGCCGCAGTACAAGTCTCAGTCCCTTACAGAGCACCTGGAGGAGGGCTGGAACATCTTCAGTGGCAAGATAGGACATTTCCTGAAAAAAGTTCCACCACAGCAGCGCACCGGACTCGGCTGGTACAGGGGTACGGCCGATTCCATCCGCCAAAATCTTTACCTGATTCATAAATACAGCCCCGGCAACGTCCTTATTCTTTCAGGTGACCACATTTATAAAATGGACTACAGCTTTTTCCTTAACTACCATAAGGAAAAGGATGCGGATCTTACCGTTTCACTTCTGGAGGAGTCTAGGGAAAATGCTTACCAGTACGGCATCGCAGAAGTTGATGATGATTTTCGTATACGGGGCTTTCGAGAAAAACCCAAAACAAACATAAAAACCATCCCTGGAGACACTCTCCACGTGCTTGCATCCATGGGGATCTATGTGTTTCGAACCCAAATCCTTCTCGAGCTTCTTGGGTCCACTAAAGAAGATGATTTCGGTCGCGATATCATTCCGCGCATACTCGAAACTCATAGGGTCTATGCCTATCCTTATAAAAAGCTTAACCACATTGCCGATTATATTTATGTGACTCAGGAAAACGGTGAGCGCGAGCTCAGGCTGGAACCGTGCACCAGGGATTCCGCTTACTGGCGGGATGTGGGGACACTCGACGCATATTGGAATGCAAACATGGATTTAACCGGTGTGGACCCTTACTTCAACCTGTATGGCAAGATGTGGCCGATACATACCAATCAGATCTTGGCACCACCGGCGAAATTTATCTTTAGCAACGAACATGCGGAATCCTTGCGAGTTGGAAAGGCACTCGATTCTCTGGTGGCTCCCGGTTGCATCATTAGCGGTATTGTTCGAAATTCAGTGCTCTCTTACAATGTGGTTATTCGAAGCTGGACGACCGTAGATGAATCCGTAATATCGGACGGCGTGGTCATAGACCGGTATTGCAAGGTCAAAAAGGCAATCATCGACAAAGAAAATGTTATACCCCCTAATACGGAAATCGGTTACAACCCGCAAGAAGATCGCAAGCACTTTCCGGTCACGTCCCGAGGTATTGTGGTGATTCCTAAAGGATACTTCAGGCAAGTGAGTTCCGCAGAGTTCTAAGGCGTCTCGCTGAAAAGCAGATGGTAGATAGCCGGAAACCAGGGACAAGGTTCGGGGAGGACCAGACCCTCGGGGTCTGCGCGGTAAAAGCCATGATGTCCGTTCGCCAGGGTCGCGCTGAAGGCTATCTGAACGTGATCGTTGAAGAAATGGCCGTTGATCTGTCTCATGGGAAAGCTCACTACAGAGACCTTTGAAAATTTGCCCTTTGGCACCGCATCACCCGTGACGAGGACATCGGCTCAAGAAGGCCAAGTGAAGGGGGCACGTCCTGTTTCCTGCCCATGGTGACCGGAGGATGCTCTTATGCACCCACGGAATGTGATTGCTCTGAACAGAGACAGACGTGACTTTTAATCGGCAAAATTCCGGGACAAGGGTTGATGGAACCGAATCGAAAAAATGGCAAAGTTGAAACTGTGGGCCGGATCGTCGTGGTCGACGACGACCCGTTGGCCCTTAAGAACCTTCGGCGTATCCTTGAGAATGAGGGTTACAGGGTCTCTACCTTCAATAATCCTCTAAGGGCTCTCAAGCGCCTCGAGGAAGAACACTGCGACCTCATTATCAGTGATATTAAGATGCCTTATATGGATGGATTGGCCCTCCTCAATAAAGCCAAACAGCTTGTTCCAAACATCGGGGTCATTCTCATCACCGGATATGCTACCCTGGACGGAGCGGTCGAAGCGACCAAGCTGGGGGCATATCATTACCTCGCGAAACCCTTTACTCCGGAACAGGTCAGGAAACTGGTAAAACAGGCTCTGAAAGATAAATATTTGATGGATGAGTCTGCGCGGCAGGAGAAAGGCCAGGGATCCTCCGGGCTCGGCCCGGTGATCATCGGCCGGAGCCCCAAAATGGTCCAGGTGGCCGAGGTGATCCGCCAGATTGCTCCAGCAGAGTGTAACGTGCTCATTATGGGAGAGTCGGGGACGGGCAAGGAACTGGTGGCGCGCGCAATACACGCTCAGAGTGCTCGCACACGGGGTCCTTTTGTGGCTTTTAACTGCGGAGCATTCAGCGAAGAACTCATTGCCAATGAACTTTTTGGGCACGAGAAGGAGGCTTACACCGGAGCGATCAGCCGTAAACCAGGGCTCCTAGAGACAGCGAACGGAGGCACTGTTTTTCTGGATGAAATCGGAGACATGCCTCTTTCCATGCAGATAAAGCTCCTGCGCGTCATACAGGAACGGGAAGTGATCCCGGTAGGTGGGACGAGGCCCACCGCACTGGACATCAGGATCATCGCCGCAACAGCCGAGGACCTCAAGGCCGCAGTTAATGACGGGGCCTTTCGTAAGGATCTTTACTTTCGCCTCAATGTTGTGAGCATTGTCCTGCCCAGGTTGGCCGAGCGTAGACAGGACATCCCGCTTTTAGGGTATCACATCTTGGAAAAATTTCGCAGGCGCACAAAGAAGAAAGCGAAGGCCATTTCAGGAGAAGCCATGACCCTCCTGGAAAACTATGCCTTTCCCGGAAATGTAAGAGAACTTGAAAACATTCTCGAACGGGCGGTCGCCATGTGCCAGGGTGAAGTGATCCAGGTGCATGACTTGCCGCCTGATCTGGCAGAAGTGGAGCTCTATTCCTACCACAGGGCGGGCAGGGCCCTTCTCAATTTGGAAGAGCTGGAGCAAGACTACATCCGCCATATCCTCCAACTCACGGGAGGTGTGCGTACCCGGACCGCTGAGATCCTGGGCATTGATCGTGCTTCACTATGGCGTAAAATGAAGAAATACGGATTGGAATAGTCCGCTTCTGTATGCAACAAGGCCGTTCGCTTTTGCAACAAAATGTTCTTTAATCATCTAATCTGTCCCACCTCCTGGTTTTTCCAATCACGTTGCATCTTGCAACAAATCGATCCCCCCGTCTCGTTTCAGCAGGACATGTTTTTTGACATAAAATCAACATATTAGACGAGCGGATCTCCTGGCATGTCTCTTGCTTTTCTTACGGCCGTGAAAGGAGTGATTAGAGGCCATGTTTCAGAGGATCCTGGTCATTTTCGAAAACGAGAAGATTTGCGGGCAGGCGCTTTCTTACTCCCGCGAACTGGCCCTTCGCATGGATTCGGAGGTGGCGTTAGTGATGCTCGTGGAAATGACCTTTCTGGATCGCGCATTTTTAGGGTCAAAAAGAAACGCGATCCGAGGCCTTGAGTCACGCATGCGGGAGATCCTTGCAAATCTGTCATCAGAGTTCCTGAGAGAGGGCATTTCCGTGAGCGCTGCCCTGCGGGTCGGAGATGCAGCGCAAGAGCTTTTGAAGTTTCTGGCTGAGAGGCCGCCCTTTCAGGCGGTTATCTGGGGGAGCAGTGAAGATTTGCCCGATGGGGGCCAGTCAAGACGAACTCACTGGATGGCAAAGGTGGCCCCTTCACTCGAGTGCCCTCTCCTGGGAGTGACCAGCAAGGTGAAATCGGAACACCCTGGCACCGGAAACAAAGCATGATCATGAAAGATTTTGATTAGGGAAAAAAACGATGCAGCCTTTAACAACTGAGATGATCCTGGTTATGTTGATGATCGGGGTGGCCGTATTTCTTTTTGTCGTCGAGTGGGTTCGGGTAGACGTCGTCGCTATCATCATGATGGTCACCCTGCCGCTTTTACACCTTGTTACCCCAAAGGAGGCCTTTATCGGGTTGAGCAGTAACGCAGTGGTTTCCATTATCGCGGTGATCATCATCGGTGCGGGTCTTGATAAGACGGGGCTGATCAACAATCTGGTAGCACCAATCCTTAAAATCGCCGGCAGGAGTCCATCGCGCATCGTGATCGCCATTTCGCTTGCCATTGCCATCATATCCAGTTTCATGCAGAACATCGGGGCAGCGGCCCTTTTCCTGCCCGCTGTGCAGCGTATCAGCAAAACCCTGAAGATCCCCATCAGCAAGCTTTTGATGCCCATCGGTTTTAGTGCCATTCTTGGTGGGACGATCACACTGGTGGGTTCAAGCCCACTGATTCTCCTCAATGACCTCCTATCCCCATTCAATCTGAAACCCTTTGATCTGTTTGACGTGACACCTATTGGGCTTGCCCTTGTAGGAAGCGGTATCCTCTGTTTCATCGTTTTCGGGCGAATTATTCTGCCTCAAGGAACAAAGGATGTCGCCGAGGAACCATCAAATCCACCGGGGACAGACTCTTTGCAAGAATTTGGAGAGATCTATGAGCTTCAGACCCCTGAAAACTTTACCCACTACCGGGACCCGGTTCGGGTGGAAGACTTGAAACGACGCTATCTGGTAAACGTTGTAGCCATTACCGAGCCTCCGGATTTCAAGATCATTTCTCCGTCCGGAGAGATGGTAGTGCGTTCTGGTGTCGATCTGGTGGTTCATGGCCAGGAGAGAGATGTCACACGCATGGCGCAAAGCGAGGACATGCTCCTCAAGAACAATCTGGAGGTCTTTAAGGAAGATGTGGCCGCCCATGCCTCTGGAATCGTGGAAGCCGTGGTAGCTCCCCGCTCCCCGATGGATGGCCGGACCCTTGACCAGATCAATTTGCAAGGCCGTTACCAGGTCACGCCGTTAGCCATTTATCGACGGGGCGAGACCTACAGGGTTCATATCGGCGATCTATTGCTCAGAGTGGGAGATGCAATTCTCATACACGGCACCTGGACGCGCCTGCAGCTTCTTCAAAGCGAAGGCTCCCTGCTTTTCACCACGCCGGTTGATGTCGAACTGATGCGACCCGAAAAGGCCGCCTTCGCCGGCCTTTGGCTGGCTGTGGCGCTGATCATGATTTTGGTCTTCAAAATCCAACTTTCGGTCTGTCTGATGACGGGTGCCCTGGGCATGATCCTCACCGCGGTACTCAGCATTGACGAGGCCTACCGTTCTGTGGACTGGCGGACGATTTTCTTACTGGCCGGACTGATCCCTCTGGGCATCGCCACCGAGAAGACCGGCACGGCAGCCTGGATCGCTCAGAGCGTTCTAGAGGCCACAGGAACGGTCAAGCCCATCGTGCTGCTGACGATCATTGGGCTGCTTTCCACCGCTTTCACCCTGGTGATTTCAAACGTGGGAGCCACAGTCCTGCTTGTTCCTCTGGTAGTAAATATGGCCGTGGCAGCCCACACCGACCCGCGGATGGCCGCCCTGGTAGTGGGTTTGGCAACCAGCAACTCGTTCATCCTTCCTACCCATCAGGTCAATGCACTCTATATGGGACCAGGGAGGTATCGCAGCACGGACTTCATGAAGGCGGGCAGCCTGATCAGTGTTGTGTTTATCGTGGTGATGATCGGGGCAATTTACCTGATTTATGGTGTGTAAACTAACTGATTAAAGGGGAGAAACATGGCGATCATTACAATATCGCGGGGTTCGTATAGCAAAGGGAAGGAAGTCGCAGAGAAAGTGGCGGCACAGTTGGGTTATGGATGCTTGAGTCGTGAGGTGATCCTCGATGCAAGCGACCATTACCATATCCCGGAGATTAAAATGATTAAGGCCATACACGACGCACCCTCCATCCTGGAGCGTTTCGGCCGCGGCAAGCTTCCTTTCATCGCTTATTACCAAAGCACGCTCACCCGCTGGGTGCAGAAGGACAATGTCGTTTACCATGGTCTGGCCGGTCATATTTTTCTGAAAGGGTTGCCCCACGTGCTCAAGGTGAGAGTTATTGCTGATCTCGCCGACCGCGTCGCGAGCGAGATGAAACGCGAGGGAGTGAGCGAGCAGGAGGCTCGCACGCTGATCCTCAGAGATGACCAGGAACGCCGAAAGTGGACCCAGAGCCTCTATGGGGTGGACCCCTGGGACAGTTCCCTTTATGACCTCGTGATACACATCCATAAATTCACAGTGGCCAATGCCGTGGACTTTATTTGCCACGCTGCCAATCTTGAGCAGTTCAGGACCACCAGAGAATCTCAGCAAAAAATGGACGACCTGGCCTTGGCGAGTCAAGTAAAGGCGGCCCTCATTGTGGACCATCATCTCAATGTTGCTGTGACAAGCGAATATGGGAACGTCCTGGTCTATGCCAGGGCCGATGACCGTGCCACACATAAGTTAAAAGAAAAGGCCAAAACCCTGAGCCGGGAGATCAAGGGTATCAACAACATAGAAGTGCACGCCGGCGTATCGATGCCACCGGATGCCTTGTGAGTCGTGTTGATTGGCCTGTTGACCCAAAACCTGTTGACAGAGAGGATACAGCCATGTCCGTTATCATCATCTCTTCGGACTTTTATCAAGTAGGAAGAGAAATCGCCAAAAAAACCGCTGAGGCTTTGGGCTACACCTATCTCGGCAGAGAGATTCTGGGCAAAGTAGCCGATAAGTACCACGTTCCCGAGTCAAAGCTCGCCCAAGCGCTGGATGAAAGCCCATCTTTAATCGGCATGTCTTCGAAGCTTCAGAATCGTTATCTGGCTTACATTCAGGAGGCCGCCCTGACCGAACTTCTTAAGGACAACATGGTGTGCCAAGGCCTCGCCGCTCACCTTTACGTCCTTGGTGTTTCCCACGTGCTGAGGGCACGTGCTCTCTCGGATTCTGAGAAGCTTGCGCAGCAATGGGCCTCCCAGGAAGGAGTTTCCCTAAAAAAAGCCCGGAAGCTTTTGGACCGCCGAAAAAATTTGCGCCGGCGCTGGTCCATGGACGCTTTTAATCTGGACGAAACGGATCCCTCTCAATACGACCTGGTCATCAGCCTCAGCCAAATCGATCAAGGTGAGGCGGTGAAAATCATCACCGAAACGGTCTCATACCGCAGGTTCAGTCCCATGACATATTCCATCAAGTGCATGGAGGACCGAGAGTTGGCCAGCAGAGTGCTGGCGGCGCTGCTTGAGCAGTTCCCTGATGTCAGAGTGCGGGCCAATGGAGGGACGCTGGTTGTGGAGACCACGGCTTTGAAGCGTGAGAAGAGAAAAAGAGCAGAAGTCATCAAGAAAATTGCTGGAAGCATCCCTGGTGTAGAATATGTGGAAGTCCATGTCATCAATGATATTTTCCGTCAAGCAGCAGAGAGTTTTCGTTAAGCGATTTCCCCCAGTAGCCTTCAACTTGGCAGCTTCGTTTGACCGAAACTGGCGTTTTGTAAGGAATTTTATCGGAGTGCCTGTCGGGAGAGGCTCGTTTGCGAAGGCTGCGACAAGGATTCTACAAAGTCAGCAAGAGGAACTTTCATGCCAAAGTTCCAACACGCTAAACAGTCATGTTTGACTTGTATGCCATGAACATTTATTCTTTACCTGTTCCAGTCGATGCGGAATAGGATGGACAGGAGGCAAAGATGTCTGAAAAATTGGAAGTTTTGCTTTTAGACGACGAACCGATTGTGGGAAAAAGGCTGAAGCCGGCTCTGGCCAAAATAGGCTGCAACGTGGAGGTTTTCGAGGAACCGGCGGCGGCATTGAAAAGGATCGATCAAAAAGAGTTCGATGTGGTGGTCACGGATATCCGGATGGATGAAATCGACGGCATCCAGGTTCTTGAACATGTGACCGAGAAGTCGCCACGAACAAAGGTCATCATGATTACCGGCTACGCCATGATCGCCCTGGCCAGAGAGGCCATGGAAAAAGGCGCTTTTGACTTTATTGCAAAGCCGTTTCAGCCTGATGATCTCAGGAAAGTCATTGCAAAAGCCGCAAGGGCTCTGGGATCATCTATCGACTTTGAGGTTGGTGTGGCCAACGAGACCTAATCCTCCTTCTTGGAAAAACGATGGACACGGAAGCTTCCAAATTCGATATGAGCGAGCCTAACGTGGCCAGAACGCTGGAAGGTCACTACGAACACATCAAGGCGGCGGAGTCTGCCCGCGAGGCGTTGCTGGCCCGACGCCGCTTCAGTTTGCGACTTCAGATCTATCTAGGTTTTTTCCTAGTCTTTTTATTCGCCGTAGGGATCGCCACCGTCCTGCTGGTCACTATGTACCAAGTGGAGGAGAAACTCCGCATTCTGGAGATTGTAAACGATTATGTGATTGAGATCCAGCAGGCACGGCGTTTTGAGAAGAATTACTTTCTTTATGGGACGAACCTGAGTGACGCCCTGGAGAATGTTTACCAGGCAAAAGACATTTTTGATCGCAACAAAGAGGAGCTCAAAAAAATCCTGGCAGCGGGTGGTAGAAGTGCCTCCCCACCCGATATCAACCTTTACGAGGGCCTGTTAAAGCGTCTCGTGGTACTGGAACAAAAAGGTAAAGAGAGTCAGCAATATCTCATAGATAAGAAAGGGGTGGAACTGGAATTGCGGAAGCACGGTCAGCGGATGGTCTCCTTCGCCCAGGATCTTATGGACAGGGAGAAAACGGCCGTCACGGAAGCCCTGGCTCGCTCAAGGAATATCCACATTTACTCTCTCATCTTCCTGCTCATTTTTATCGTTTTTAATGCCTACCTTCTGGGCAGCCGCATTCTGGGCAATATCAACCGATTTGCTGTCTACGCTCAACGTATCGCATCAGGAGACTTCACACCCATTACGCCGGCACGCGCATTTCGTGATGAGTTCACGGAGCTTGCTATCGCCATCAATCACATGATCCAGGAATTGGAAAGTCGGGAGGCGATCTTGATTCAATCGCACAAGATGCGTGCAGTTGGGACGCTCACGGCAGGCGTGGCTCATGAGCTAAATAACCCGTTGAATAACATCACCCTCACCGCTCACATGCTACTTGAGGACTACCAAAACCTGTCCGACAAAGAGCGAAAAGAAATGGTTGAAGACGTTGTGAGTGAGGCAAAAAGATCAAAAGATATCATCAGCAACCTCCTGGACTTCGCACGCGAAAGCGGCGCTCAACTGGAACCTTTAGACCTGAAGCGGCTACTCAAAGACACCATTAACCTGGCGACGAATCAGGTAAAGCTCTCTGGCATTCGGATTGAATTTCAGGCGACCGATAACCTCCCTCGCGTCCATGGCGACAGCCAACAGCTGAGGCAGGTTTTTCTGAATCTCATGTTGAATGCTATCGACGCATCGGCAAAAGGTAGCAAGATCCAGATCCTGGTCCTGCCAGCAGATGAACCGAATTATGTAGCGGTAAAAGTCATCGATTTCGGTACCGGAATCCCGGATCACATTCTAAATTCCATCTTCGATCCCTTTTTCACCACCAAAGGAAAAGGAAAAGGGACGGGCCTGGGCCTGAGCGTCTCTCAGGGGATCGTTGCCAAGCACGGAGGACAGATACGGGTGAGCAGTCGAGAGGGACAGGGTTCAACCTTCACGGTGACACTGCCGGTGACTACCATTCCTGCTGAGTTCGGTCCAGAGAAAAGGTCTTAAGGACAGAGTTTGACCGGATATCGGTGCAACAAGATCAACTGAGCTTCGGGCAACGGGTCGGTTTTTCCAGCATCTCCTCAGGGGCTTTCATAATCGACTGCGCGCTCTCCTCGGGCAGCAGGAAGGGGCAGTTGTTCATAGAGGTGGTTGCAGGGTAGCCTTTCTTATCACCTTCGTCCTTGGCGAAGATGGATAGATTATAGCCCTGCGCTCCCTTTAGCTCGATGCGGTAAATGGGATCAATAAGGTCGTCTTTTTTCTTATTACCTAGGTATCTCTCGCAGCGAAGGTTCGAGAGCGTGCCGAGCAGGCGGTTCAGCTTTCTTTCATCACACCTGTCCCCTTCCGCGTTCTCCCATATCACTACTTGCTTTGGTGGCGGCTTACTCTTGACTGCGGGCTCCTGATCGGCGGTAACGGGAGCGGTGGAACGGGCACACACCAGCGACTGGCCGTTTTTTATAAGACGTATCTCCTGTATCTCTGTTTTATCGAAGGCGAGGACCTGCTTGTCCCTTAGATCGTCCACGGCAACGTCAAAGGTGTGCCTGAAATTCTCCCTGGCATGATACACTAACTCATTCCCCTTCAACCTTACAAAAGTATGGCGGTAGGAGGGGGCTACCTTCCCTATGTCAAATTCCCTCGTTAGTGTCTCACCGGTAAAGGCCCTTACAATGATCTTGTGTTCATCATCGAGCTCGTAGCGGCTGTAGTCCTTTGACTCCGACACCATGGCCGTGAGGGTAAGGTTTTCGATAATACGCAGCATATTATTGATCTTGGCATTATCCGCTGGATATCCTTGCAGCCCTATGTTCCAGTTACCATTTTTTCTGTTCAATATGACAGTAGTTCCCTTTTTGGCGATCTCAATCTTAGAGATATCAGCCTTTGGAAAGGTCGAGAGATTTGGGAGTTCATAGCGGGCCCTGTCTGTTTTGCGAAGGAAAAGATACAGGGATAGCGCCAGAATTATCGCACCTAGGATGAAATATTCCTTCTTTACTTTCATAGGAATCCTACATTTCGGCCTTACCGTTTCCTTTGATTATCGCATGGAGTACTATTGGCCTCTATGAATTGATGAATTGGGTTCTCCTATTTTTGAAACATCATCTGTATTCGTTTCTTTCGGGAGTGCCTGAAGAACCAGACCATGAGCCCGAATAGAATCACTAGTATCGGAAGGCCAGCTATATTAAAGAATTTGACAAAGGTTTTGACGCCTCCCTTCACTTCAATCAAGGGATTGAAGCGCTGCTCCTTGCTTCTGAGCTCGGCAATTCCCTCCCGGTTGTTAAGGTAATCCAAAACATTCAGGATAAACACGGCATTAGGGCTTTTGCCCCTCTCATCCAGCATGTTGTCCTTGAGCATCTCCGAGGATGCTATGAGAAATATCTTTCCGGGTTTACCCTTAGTGGTTATTTTTCCGGCACTTTCAATCTTTGATAGATCAACATCGGGCTTTTCATCTGATCCTTGCTTCTCTTCCCCTTCTTTGGGCTCATCTTTGGCTGACTTCTTTTCGGGTATAGGCTTCCCTGCGAAGTAGCTTGGAAACTCTCCCTCAAGGATATAGGCCAAAGGGAAGCTCTTCAGCTTTTCTTTTTCTTTGGGAGGGGATGTAAACATGGGGTTGAGGTTGATCCGCCCGCTCGTCTCCCATGATCTCTCCGATGAGGAAAACAATTTGTGCGCCTGTAGGCCATTTTTTGTGATACGCTCGGAGTACAGCTCCAAAGGAGAGATTTTCATGGTAATCAATCCCTTGATGTTCTTCATGAATTCCAAATCTTTGCTTATAAATTCGTTTTTTATTACCGGAATAAAATAAATAAGCCTCTGGCCACCTCCATACCTGGTTGGGAGGGACTGTTTGTAACAATGTTCGTCCAAGACGTAGGAACTCCTTAGACCAATTCCATAATGTTCCAGGAGTTTCTCAAGCCCTGTTTTTATCGGAACATAACGAACCCCCCCGGATAATCTCTCACGGTCCTCTGAGGGGAGAACCTCGTTAAACATATCAAGAAACAGCGCGAGGTTTTTCCCACGCATCAGAAACTGATCGATCTGAAACAACTCATAGTCGGAAAATTGTTCAGTTGGCCGCGCAAGGACGAGACAGTTGATGCTATCGGGGATGGCGCCATCCTTCAGTGCAACGTGCTTCATGGTATAGCTCTGGGAGACAATATTTCTAAACGTTGAAAGGGTCTCCTCCTTCCTTCTGGGATCAGGGGATAATCCATCTGAGAGGTTCAGAGTGCCATGGTCCGCAAGGTAGCCAATATCCTCGTTGATGTCTATGAGCGATTCAATATTCTCGTCGATGGTTTCCTCCATCTTTTTCATATTTACGAGCTCGTAATGTGTTCCGATAAAGGGAACTCGCGTAACACGTATCAAGGGTATCTCGCGCACCTTATCCCCGTATTCCATCACAAGTCCGATAACACCTTTGCCTGGTGGAACCTTACCGCCCGAGAGCTCCGGCCACTTGAGGCTAAGCAGGTTGTACCTCGTCAGTATCTCATCCAGGTCCTTATCCGTGGAAGGGTCAAGATATTTGAACTCCAGCTTTCCGTAGTTCTTCGAACTCACCTTCTCCGCGATTCCTTTGAGTGTCTCCGGAAGCTTTGAGAGATCACCCAATTGCATGTAGGGCGCCACGATCTTTAGTGAGGAGGAGAGAAACAGCGTAAGCTTAATTTTTTCCGGCAGACTCAACAAGGCGCTTATCTTGTTGTGTAGTTTCTGGATAGTAGAGGTCAGGGTATATTCCAGTCCTTCAGTGGTGGTAATGGTGGGAATTCTCTCGATGAGGTCGCCATGAATCAACACGAGCCCCATGTAAGCCTTCTGAAACTTGACTTCGTCTTTCTGAATAGCCCGAATTTGGACCGGATAAATGCCATAGTTCCTCGCCAGTTCCTGGTTTTCCCTCGCATCTTGGCTGATATCCCCTTCCTCCGGACTCACATCATAAAAGCGGTAGTTAAAATACTGATTGGCGTAAACCGAGTATTCCTCCAAAAGGTCGTGGAGGTACTGCTCGGTATTGTTGTGGGGGGCAGGCAGATTCTTGGTGAAAAAGACATTTATGGTGAGGGGCTCAGAAAGCGTGGACACCATCCGTTTGCTGGCCTCGGAGATCGAGTAGACCCCTTCCTGCGTCAAATCTGCCCTAAAGAACAGCGTAATGCCCGCAATATTGATAAGGACTGTGACGACCAGATAGGCGAAAAACTTTATGTAGGTTCCCGATCTTGATTTTAGGCCCATTCCCATCTACCTCATCGCTTTTCCTGCATGCCCAGATATGTTCCATAGAGGGCAATAAAACACACGCTTAGAAAGTACAGTATGTCCCGGGAGTCCAGGATGCCCTTTGAGATGTTCTGAAAGTGAAAGTCCGCTCCAAGATACTGGAGGAATCCAAGCATTGACTGGGGCAGGAAAAAGAGCATCTTGTCGATCAAGGTGAGGCCAAAACATATTGCCATGCCGGTGATAAAGGCGATTATCTGGTTTCTGGTCAACGAAGAGACGAAAAGCCCTACAGAGGAAAAGGCGGCACCCAGTAAAAGGGCACCTGTGTATCCGCCTACCACCGGTCCCCAGTCGAGCTGACCAAGAAACGAAACGGTGATCGGGTAGGCAATCGTCGGTATAAGCATGGCCGCGATGAACGCAACACTGGCCAGGAATTTGCCGAGAATCACATCAAGAGAGGTTACCGGCAGGGTTAGAAGGATTTCATAGGAACCCACGTTCAACTCCTCGGAGAACAGTCTCATGGTGATGGCGGGAACCAAAAACGAAAGGGTAACGGGAAGTAAGCCAAAAAAGCCTCTGAGGGTTGCCTGATTAAAGAGAAAGAAGGCGCTGAAAAAGAACCAGCCCGTTACCAGCAGAAAAATCGATATCACGATATACGCGATGGGGGATACGAAATAGACTCCAAATTCCTTCTTGAAGATATGGGTCACCTGTTGCACTTCAGATCTCCTTGGTGAGGCTTCTAAATATGTTCTCCAGCGATTTGGTCTCCTGGTGAAATTCAAGCAGTACCCAATTTGTCTCCTTTATCCTTCTGTAGATTTCACCTCGAAGATCCTCAGGGTGTCGGCAGGTAATCTTTATCCCCAGGATATCCCCTTGCTCGTTCACCAACGAAATATCCTCGATACCCCGGATAGAATGGAGTCCTCTTTCCACCGACTCCATGTCCGCATTCTGTAGTACCACCGTGATCAGATTGCCTTGACTTGTCGACTGCCCGAGTGTATCAGTGCTTCCGTCGGCTACTATCCTTCCGCGGTTGATGATAACCACACGATTGCAGGTCGCCTCTGCCTCGCTGAGGATATGGGTGGAGATAATGATGGTTTTCTCCTTCCCAATCCCTCTGATGATCTCCCGTATCTCGACTATCTGGTTGGGGTCCAATCCCGAGGTGGGTTCATCCAGGATCAGTATCTCCGGATCGTTCATCATGGCATGGGCAAGGCCCACCCTTTGATTGTAGCCCTTGGAGAGCTCGCCGATCGGCTGGTGCATGACATTGTTGAGGCCGCAGAGCTCTGCCATGTTGCGAATCCTGGCAAACTTTGTCTTGGCCTCGATCTCCCGTATGTCCGCGACGTAGCTCAGGTAATCGTAGACCAGCATGTCACGGTAGAGGGGAGCGGACTCTGGCAGGTACCCTATAATCCTTTTAATCTCAAGGGGCTTTTCATCAATGGCGTAGTCCTTGATCCGTATCGCGCCGTTGGTTGGACGGAGAAAACCGGTAAGCATACGCAGTATGGTTGTCTTTCCGGCGCCATTTGGCCCAAGGAGCCCCAAGATCTCTCCCGTCTTGATATCAAGGCTTACATGGTCCACTGCACAAAGATCACCGTAGTATTTTGTCAGATCTTCGACCTGGATCATCTCTCTTTCCTGTTTCTCCTTGGATCCTTAGTGTTGAATTCAATGTCGAACTGTGCCCTAAAATATAAAAATTGATTCTTTCGTGTCAAGGGGCAAGAAACCCCCAGAATTGGAAAACTGGTAAAAAATTGAGTTGGTAAATTGCTGAACTTTATGGCAATGATATGCCATTGCAAGCAAAGCGCGCTTGGACGCGCCCGATGTCCTGTTGCCTATCATGATCCAGGGGATAGAGTGTTGGAATATATCCATAAACAATCGGGATCGCAAAAGTTTTCTGGATCGTCTGGCAAAATTCCTATATGAATCGAAGCGCAAGGGATATGACCTGGATTGAATTGACGAAAGGGTGGCCGGAGGCTATGGGATGGAGGCGAGTGAAATACTTTGTATGGGCAAGCAGCAGTGGAAAGTGAAGGCAAGGAGTCCATGCTGTTTTTGGGCTGTCAGCGAGTTGGGCATGTCACTTGGAGAACTGGCCAAGAGGTTGGAAATGAGTCCCTCTTGCCTCAACGCAAACAAAAACATCTGGGCATAGATTTCCAGAAACCCAATAGATTGAGAGGAAAAGATTCATATGAAAACCAAGCCAACGGTTCATTTGCTCTTCGTTTGTGTGAGCAATCGTGTTCGAAGTCCCTTTGCCGAGTTTTTTTTTCAAAAAATGATGAGCCAGCGGGATAGTAGGCTGAGGAAGCGGGTAAAGGTATCATCAGCGGGATTCATTTCGAATAAAATGAAGGATTTTATAGTGCAGAGTCATACTGCTTCGCCTGATCCCTTTTACGGCAGGCCCATGGCTGACACAACACATGCCGCCTTGCTCAGTCACGACATTGTTGTCCCCGCCGATTGGGAGTCAAAAAAATTGGGACCTGAAATGGTTAAGGACGCTGATCTGATTATTACCGCTCGACCTGATCAAAAGGAGGACCTCGTAATCCTCTATCCGGACGCTTTGCCCAGGATATTTAGCATAAGAGAAATCTCTAAATGGAACCAGTATCTTTTTTCTGAGGATTTCCGGACCGTTCCGGCGGACAAAAATTTTTGGGATTATGCAGAGGAAGATCCGGATTATGTTTCAAAAGTATTGGACGAAACACAAAAACTATTGGTCCGGGCATTTCCGTATATCCTCGAGCAACTGGGCCTGGA
>CAZUHR010000003.1:4043-6294 GCA_964620335.1 uncultured Desulfobacteraceae bacterium | reverse complement strand
CACAAAAACTATTGGTCCGGGCATTTCCGTATATCCTCGAGCAACTGGGCCTGGAGGTCGGGGAGAAACCAGAGGAACGACTCATAGATACACAAGAGGATTTGATTTGATAAGAAGTCGTTTTTTTAAAGGGAATATAGAAAGGTTTGCCCTTGTTTTTGTGTCCTGAAACAGAATTTTATCTATCCTGTTATCCTGTCAGAATCTTTTCAAAAAGCTGAAGTGTTACAATTTTATGTTCGAAAACGTGATTAGGTAGATGAAGGATTTCCGTATGGCTTCCCATACATGTCAAGGTATACCTTGCCATACTGCAACTCCTCCTTGTTATGAGGGGGTTTTTCCTCGTCAGGATATCCCACAGCGATAATACATTCTACTTTTAGTTTCGGTGGGATATCCAGGATTTCAGCGACATAATCTTGCGCAGTTTTTGTCTGATCATGCATTCTCTCCCTCATCTGTGTCCAGCAGCTTGCAAGTCCTATGGATTCTGCGGCTAACTGCAAGAATATGGCAGCAATAGAAGCGTCCTCAACCCAAACATCGGACTTGTCCGGATCTGCACAGACAACTATTCCCAGTTGAGCGTCCTTTAAAAACGTTGACCCGTGTGGTTTTGTTGTTGAGAGCTTTTCCAACAACGTTTGCTCAGTTACAAGGATAAACTCCCAGGGGTTACGCCCCATTGATGACGGAGAGCGAAGCGCTGCCTCAATCAGGGTATCGATTTTTTGAGTTTCCACCGGCTTTCTTTGAAATTTTCTAATGCTCCTTCTTTTTTGAATAAGAGAAATAAACATAAAGGCCTCCTTTTTTTAATACGTTAAGAATGCAAGGTTAACTGGGCATTACGGCAAAAGACCCGGAACTTTCACGTAGTCATGTCATTTTCCACCTCCCAAATCGGTCACCAGGGCCTTGGCCCGCTTCTTTCTCAAGGTACCTATCCAGCTCGTGTTTGCGATTTCCGAAACCAGCATGTTGGAATCCAGAAGTGATTCTATTTCGGGGACCATAGCATTTGCTGTGAGAAAATCCCAATAGCCCTTAGCGGTCACGGCAAAGCTCGGGGAAATTGGCATATTCTCGTTTTTGAGGCACTGGTGTAATTCCCCCAGAGCGGCATTCTTGCCGCCCATTGCGGGAGAGTCCTTTAAACTGATGTCTTCCAGCGAATAGGTATACTGCCGGGGTCCAGATTCTTCCTTTTTTATTCTCACTGTGGCTTTTTATAGGTATGGCATAACAAAAAGGCAGTCCATTAATCAATTTACAATAGCATTATAGAATGGAAAGCATCTCAATGTTGTCCTTGAGGTGTCAACGAGTTGGGCATTTCGTTTAGAGAACTTACCAAAAAATCGCAAATGAGTTCCCGGCAGTGTTATTTTTAGTGGGAAGGGGAGAGATTACTGCCCGTGAGAAGGGACATTATTTGATCGGTTGACATTCTTTCTTTTTTGTCAGCGGCCCCTTTATTTTGCTCTCGCTTTGGACGAGTTCTTGTGCACTGCCTTTTCTTCAGCAGTGGATCGGATCGACTCCGCCTTGTTCCGAAGTTTCAGGTAGTCCATGCGTAAACGCGAGTTGGCGGCCCAGACCTCCTCCATATATTCCCTCTCCTTTTCTGTAATCAGTCGAAGCTCCAGTACCTCGGGGTGCTCATTGATAACACCCCCCGCAGGCACCCTGGTAAAGGCGGGGAGCGTCACCAGTTTGACAAGTGCCCTCATGCCCAGCCATACATGGTCTTCTAAGGTGGCTTTGTATAGAGAAGACCCTATTGCCAAAAAACACTCTCGCCCAATGGTACACGGCCCATGTATAATCACGCTATGGGCTACAGAAGTCTTGGGGCCGATGAATACCGACGCGCCCGGATCGCTGTGGATAATGACACCGTCCTGAATGTTGACCTCTGTATCGATTTGAATGGGCGCGACTTTCCCGTCCGGACCTCGCTGGTCGGCCCGAATAACGGTCAAAGGCCCTACGAACACATCCCTGGAAATTTTGACATGGCCGATGATCTGGGCTGAAGGATCGATCAGCGCAGTGGGATCAATTTGGGGATAATCGCCTACCAGGTTGGGGCGTATGTTATATGGTAATGATGTCATGCTTTCTGCTTCATGTCTGGGCTTCTTGATTCAGTTGGGCAACCCTGGGACCGGCACCTTTTTCGGATTTGGAGCCCCCGCAATACAACACCCTCAGGGTTGTGATGCGGACCCTTATTGGGTCTTCT
>CAZUHR010000003.1:2582-3943 GCA_964620335.1 uncultured Desulfobacteraceae bacterium | reverse complement strand
GCCCCCGCAATACAACACCCTCAGGGTTGTGATGCGGACCCTTATTGGGTCTTCTATAAATGCTTAAAGCTCGGTATATTGATAAGAACTCGCTTTTTCGGGATATGAGTATAGGAAAATTTTGTTTGTATGTCAACAATGAAGCAGACTCATGATATTGTGGTCTTCTTCTTGGATATGTTCAAACGGGGGGATGCGGTATCGGACCTAATGAAATTGATCATATGATCGGTTCAGATATCGTGAAAAAAAGATATCAGCTTGCGGGGCCGGTAAGCAGGAGTCAGATTCATGCATGATTATTGACGGCTTTATTCTGCTTGCGTTTGAAAAGGGTATTTTCTTTATATCTATCCAGAAACCCGATCCAGTTGACCGTCATGGTGATGGCGCCGAACGCCTCTTCCATTTTTCCTTTCAGGATATAGGGCCGTGTTGCGTTCAGCATGTGACAGTATTTATTATACGCTTTCGGAAAGAAGACGGTCTCATAGATACCGGTGGGATCTTCAAAGGAGACGAATTTCATGGTATTGCCGTCCCTGGTGCGCACGGTCTTGCCTGTTATCTGCCATCCGATGGTGGTCACCTGTTTTCCTGCTTTTGTATGAAGGTCTTTGGCGCGGACGTAATTAAGACTTTTCAGGCTATCTCGGTAGACATCAAGGGGATGGACCGAAAGTATAAAACCGAGGGTCTCGGATTCATGTTTTAGCATAAGATTTTTTGGATAGGTTTTTTGGTTAGACACACATCGGCGTAGTGAGACAGGTGTTTGTGTCTTATCAAAAAGGGTAGGGGCCTTTTTTTCCTCTTTGTGATTGAAGAACTCAAGGGCCTGCCACATCAGGCCGGGCTTGGACATGCCGTGGGAGATTGTGTCAAAGCAACCTGCCTTGACCAGGATCCTGACATCCTGGAGATGAATAAGGGGGCCTGTTCGGTTCAGAAAGCCTTGAAAAGAGGGGAACGGGCCGTTTTTGGTGCGCTCGTGGATAATGTCTTCCATGGCGTTGCGGGGCAGGTCTTTTAACTGCATAAGACCGACCCGGATCTCTCTGTTTTTTCCCGTATATTTGATTTCACTGGTGTTGATATCAGGGGGCAGGACCCTCAGCCCCATCCTTCTTGCTTCGGATATATAACCGAAAGTAGAATAATATCCCCCGCCGTTTGAAATCACCGAGGCCATGAACTCGGCTGGATAGTGGGCCCTCAAAAAGGCGGATTTGTATGCTACCATGGTATAGCTGGCCGAATGGGGCTTGCAGAAGCTGTAACCGTCAAAGCCCATCATCATCTGCCAGACCTCTTCAATAACCTTCATGTCCACGCCCCTGTCTTTTGCCCCTTTAACAAAG
>CAZUHR010000003.1:0-2482 GCA_964620335.1 uncultured Desulfobacteraceae bacterium | reverse complement strand
GTCCAGGATTTCATCCCAGGGTTTTTCAAATTCGATCTCCCTCATTTTAGGATGATTCGAAATCTCTTTCCAGATTTCCTTAAGTCTCCAGCCGAAACCGATTTTGCCAGTCACCCTGGCGATCTCACTATCTGTAAGTCCGAAGACCTTTGCTACCTCCCTGATGGCCGATCTGGCAGCGAAGGTGTTGTGGTTTGCCACCATGGCGGTCCGTCGGTTTCCGTATTTGGCAAAGACATAGTCGATGATCCGGTCCCGCTCATCCCATGCAAAGTCCACGTCAATATCGGGCGGGTCCATTCGGTCGGGATTCAGAAACCGTTCAAAGAAGAGATTGTGCCTGATGGGATCCACGTGTGTGATCCCTAAGGCGTAGGAAACGACGGATGCGGCAGCACTTCCCCTTCCGCATGACCGCTGGGCCTTTTTTGCGATATCGGCTACCACTAAGAAGTAATGGGCAAAGTTCTTTCCCCGGATAATTCGCATCTCATGCTCCACACGCTCTTTGACCGGCTGGCTGATCTTCCCGTAACGTTGTCTGCACCCCTCTAAGGTTGCATGATAAAGACGGTCAAAGGCCTCTTTGTCATCCATCTTTTTAAAACAGGGGAATATGATGCGGTTAAAGTCCCATTCCTGGAGGCAGGATTCAGCAATCTTGAGGGTATTTGCAATTGCGGCCGGTGCGTGGGGATACTGGTCGATCATGGCCCGGGGGGCATTCAGGAAGTTATGCTCCTGGCATGTGTCATCGGGGCCTAAGCGGGAGAGCTTGCTGTTCAGGGATACAGCCCTGAGGATTAAGTGGAGCCGGAACTGGTCCTTTGTGACAAGATATACACGGTTAGTAGCCACAGGGGGGATTCCTGTTTTACGGGAAAAGGCATAGCAGCGGGCCATCTGAAAGCCGGGGGACATTTCCACGAAGAGATCTTCTGTTGAATCCCGTTTAAGCGTGTTTAAGAGCTTGAAATCGTCCGAAAAGATGATGAGTCCCTCGCGTTTTTCTCTGAGGGTCGGGATCAGGTCAAAGTCCTCGTGGCAGTGGCGGGCTGATATGATCCGGGAAAGATTGGCATATCCTTCGTGGTTTTTGACCAGCAGGACTGCGCGTCTTTCATTGCATACGAGGTCGCTTCCCACAATAGGTTTGATACCCATTTCTTTGGCCGTCTGGACAAAAAAGATGAGCCCGTACAGTCCATTGGTATCGGTCAGGGCCAGTATTTTCATGCCAATTTCTTTAGCGGCCCGGCAGAGCTCATCGATGGTGCCGATGCCCCAACCTTTGGAGTAATGGGAATGGACGTTGAGATGGACAAAGTTCATGATGCTCTGCCGAACCGGATCGCGTTCGCTCCATGCCGTTCCCTGATGCGGTCCAGGGTTTGGATAACAAGAGACTGTTTTTCTGCATGGTGAGATGGGATATGGAAAAGAGACAGCTGAGGACTTTCAGGAAAAAAGTCACAGAGCCAGACCTTCATGAAGCGGATACGCACCCGGCGGTTGCAGGCCCTTAGAAACAGCTTCTCTAAGGGGAGGTAGAGATCAAAATCCAAAAGGCTGGCGTGTAGCAGACTAATCTGTCGCCTGCTTTCTACCTGGTCGGAATATCTGATCAAAAGGCCTGCCTTTCTGGGAATGAGCGCCATTCTGCGCAATAGGCGGGTGCATTTTTCCACCATGCTGTAAAGGGCACTTAGAAGTCTTTGGTCATCATTTTCATCCTCGGGAAACATGATTTCCTCGTTTATCATGGGTTTTGCAGGCACCGGGTAGACCGGGGTAAGGTCTATTCCGATGGCCCTTTGATGGATCAGGTAGGCCTCTCGCCCGAAGACAAGGCTCAGGCTATCCATATCCAGGGCGGCCAGTTCCCTGACCCGGATAATGCTCAATTCTTGCAGAAGGATTCTTTGGCGGAAACGGCCGATGCCAGGCACTACATCCACCTTTAGGGGAGCCATAAAGGAGGCCTCCCGGCCATGATCCACATCCAGTACTCCTTCGTTACGGATGATTTTAGAGGCAATGCTGGAGACCATCTTGTTGCCCGCCACACCCACGGTTCCGGAAAGATACAGGCGGTCTTTAATGTCCTTTCTGAGATAACATGCCGTGTCCTTGGCCTTTCCCCAGAGCCGCTCGGTCCCTGTGATATCCAGGTAGATATGTCCCGGCCGGAAAGGTTCCCAAAGGGGCGTATACCGAGCCACTACCTTACCCAGGACCTTACTGGCCTTTTCCGTAAGGCAGGGATCGGGAGGCAGGACGGTAAGTTCCGGACAGAATTTCATGGCCTTTGAAAGGGACATGCCCTTGAAGATCCCCTCTTTTCGGGCCTCTGAAGATACGGACAGGATGGAGGCCCGTTCTGATTGAGTTGGGGCCACTGCAACGGGCCGGTGTCTGAGTTCCGGCCGGCAGACCCTTGCCACGGCAACGGAAAAGGCAGGGATGTGTAAGTGAAGGATAT
>CAZUHR010000002.1:0-27596 GCA_964620335.1 uncultured Desulfobacteraceae bacterium | reverse complement strand
GGGCCGTGTAGTAAGTTGTCCAGAATTTGGCCAGGTTCATTACCGAGAACTGCTCTTTGAGGATAGTTAGGAAATTATTAAACACAGCATTAAAATTGCCTTTTTCCTTGGCCTTTTCCAGTTCCTTATGAAAAATTGCGTGAACAACGGTTTCGGGTCCTGTGGGAGCAAACTCGGCAGTTGGCCATGTATAGACGAAATCAGGAAACATCCTTGAACAACCCAAGACGATATTAGCTCCACCGTAAGACCTCCTCAATACCATGGTAATTTTTGGGCACGTTAAATGAGAGTAGGAGTGGAGCAATTTTGCCCCGTGTCTTATAACTCCGCGCCTTTCCCATCTGTCTCCGGGTGGGAAAGCCGTGGTATCAACTACAGTAACCAAAGGGATGTTGAAGGCGTCAAGGAATCTCATAAATCGGTCGTATTTATCCGAAGAATCAGGTTCAAGGATCCCGCTCATTTCATCCGGATTATTCGCCACAATTCCCGCCACCCTTCCTCCGAATCTGCAGAACCCTATTACCAGATGGGATGCGAAGTCTTCCTTCAGTTCAAAAAACTTTGCATTATCAACAATTTTTTCAATGATGTCGTGGATGTCGTATGTAAACTTGGGGTCATTAGGCATTACTTCCAGAAGGTCGGTATCTTTTCTTTCCGGGTCGTCGCCCGTTTCCTCATAAGGAGCACTTTTCCAGCAACTGCCGGGCAGGTACGAGAGAAGCATTTTTGTCTTTTCAATGGCGTCCTCGTCATTTTCAGCAACGATATCACACTGGCCACTCCTTTCCATGTGGAATTCAGCCGTTCCCGCTTCGTCTGATTCCTTATTGCCCCCCAACCATAGAAAGCCTGTCTCTTCGTTCATTATAAGGAAATCGGACAATACGGGAATGGAAGCCAGCAATCCCGTGCATGGCCCCAGAAGAAGAGTAATCCTGGGTATAACCCCGGAATAAAGGCAGTATTCCCGGAGAAGTCGGCCAATCCCATTAAGTCCTGAGTCCCCGCCTTTAATACTCAGCCTTTCACCCGCCGAATCTATTATGCTTATCAGTGGCATCTGATTCTGTCCGGCCATTTTTGTAAGGTCCACTAGTTTCCAAGCGGCCTGGTCACCTAGGGAGCCGGACATTACTGAAAAATCCATTGAATATAACGCGACAGGGCTGCCGTTTACCTTGGCAAGGCCCATGACTACTCCATCTGAAGGGCTTGGTCTTGTTTTTCCGTCAAACGGTGTGCGGGAATCCGTAACAATAGATCCTATCTCATCAAAAGTGCCTGGATCCACAAGGAGATCAATACGCTCCCTGGCGGTGAGTTTGCCCAACTTACCCTGAAGTTCCAGACGTTCCTTGCCTCCACCCGCAAGATTTTCCCGGCGGACCGCTTCGAGCCTATCCAGGTAACTGTTCATCCATTGTCCCATTTGTATATGCTCCCTGAAAGTTGCGTTCAGAACTCTTCTGCTAAATTTTTCTCAATCCCGCTGAACAGAAGTTCACAGAGGTACTCACTCAGTTCATCGGGTGATATTGTCCGATCAAAAATTACTGCGGTCAAACAGATGTTTTCGAGGGCCCCCAAAATTACCTGCATAATAATTGAGGGCGAGACATCATCTCTGATTTCCCCGTTTGAGACTCCCTCCTCAATTATGGATTTAAGAGTATTGCTGTACTTTTTTACCAGCATGTAAGGCTCGCTGGTGTAGTAGTCGGGAAAACTTCTCACTTCAACAAGAAGAATCTTGGCGAATACCCGGTCTGTTGCATAAACGTTTATATGAGACCATATGACCTTTCGCAGTTTATTAAGGGCTCCCTTTATCCCCTTCACATCAAGTTCAAACCTGGCGTCATAATGCTCAAGATATTCCCTCAGAACTTGATAAAGGAGGTCCCTCTTGTCTTTGAAATATTTATAAATAAGGGCCTCTGTTACCCCTGCCGTCCTTGCAATCTCAGCAGTTGTAATGGAACCGAAGTCTTTTTTTTCTAACAGTAATCGTAATGAATCACCTATTCTAATACGTCCGGGCGGAAAACTGCGTGTCTTAACGCCTTTAACAGCTTTTCCGGAATTTTTAATGCCGCTCATATCACTCCTCTTCAAAACCAGGGCTAAACCAGCCGTGAAATAATTATCTCTAAAATTTCTTTAAGAGTCTTATTAAAGGTCTTCCAGTCAGGTAACCGAGCAAAAACCGCTTAAGTTAGTGATCTTAACCTTAATATAATATCCTAGACTCTTATTCCTTTTATATCAGTTTGTTATCATCGTTAGTAAATATCACTTAGTTTGTCAAGAATATTTATTATCCCAATGACACCATGCGGTTTTTTTCATATGATCCCTTTGTTGAAAATAGAGCTGTATCATATAAACACAAATTAAGAATTATTCAGTATCCTTCCAAAAATCAATTGTAATGCAGCCCATAGAATAGAGGCTGGATTCATATCTTCAAGAGACATTGAAATGTTTAAAAAGATTGAAAGCGAAATATTTGACAGTGGGTTTCAAAGGAAAGGAATTTAGTTGTCTATTCCGGAAAATGATTCCAAGGTGTTATCGGTTGAGGGATGGATTCTAGTACAACAGCCCTAAAAAGCCACTGGAAATCAGACTCCTGTCTTGACAATTCGGCATGTAAAAGCGAAAAGAGTAGCTTCTACCTTACTTATTTATAAAGGTTTAGGGGATAAGGATGTTATCTGAAAATATCATACTTCAGTCAGCAGGGTCATTGTCGGTAGCGGTTCTGGCCCTGCTCATGCTGATCTTGCAGGCTGTATTTTTCTTAAGGAAACCCCAATTTAGGTGGTTCGGCTGGGGCGCTGCCATCTCGTTCTCGGCCATGTTCTATGCGATTGGCATTTTCCTTGAGTACAATACGGCGCCAGGATCTCTCAATCGATTTGCAGGTCTTTTGGAGTACACTGCCGTTATCTGTCTGGTCCATGGCCTGTATGGATTCACTTTTTCATATCTTGAAATTGAAAGCAGGCTGTATCATCCGGTAGCCGGTTTCTGCCATGGACTTGTTCTGATCCTTTTATGGTTTACCGATTATATAGTGGCCGAAAGTTTTGTCACCAGGGAGTTCATCGCCTTAAAGACCACTTATATTGAACCGGGACTGGGACCTCTCGGTCCGATATTTGTGCTTTATGCGGTCCTGGCCGGCGTCTATGCGATCACCCTTTGGTTGAGGCACAAAGGAACCAATCCGAGACATCGAATTGCATTTTTGGTGGGGATGGGCTTTTGGCTCATGCTGGGGGTCCATGACGGCCTGGCATCCATGGGATTTAAAACCTATCAATACTTTATGGAATACGGATTTATGGGATTCTCTATTGCCGTTCTCTGGGTTGTCTTCGATAATTTTGTAGAAATAGCGGCGGAAGACAAATACCGAGTAATTACTGAATTCTCAAACGATTGTATTTTGGTGATACAGGATGGAAAAATGGTTTTCGCGAATCACGCTTGCAGCAGCCTGATAGGTCAGGCCTTAGAAGATACATCGGCCAGGGATTTTGTCGATATCATGATCCCGGAAGACAGAAAAATATTCGTAGAACATTACAAAAGACTATTGAATGGCGAAGATGTTCCTAATCCGCATACGGTCCGAATTCGGAGAGCAGATGGCCAAGAGGGATTTGTGGAAATAGGGACAAGCATTATTCAATACAGGAACAGACCCGCAGTTCTGGCCATCATGCGGGATATGACTGAGCGAAAGCGGAAAGAAGAGGCGCTGCGCGAAAATGAAAAAAAATTGGCCAGGTTAAAGAAGATGGAATCCTTGGGTCTTCTTGCCGGAGGTGTTGCTCACGATTTGAATAATGTCCTTTCCGGGATTGCGGGCTATCCGGAATTGATCCTATTAGACCTTCCGGAGGACAGCAAACTTATAAAACCTATCAAGACGATGCAGGCGTCCGGGCAGATGGCGGCGGCGATCGTCCAGGACCTGTTAACAGTGGCCAGGGGAGTGGCCATGAAACTGACGCCACTGAATCTTAATGACGTGATCAAAGAGTATTTGGAATCTCCGGAGTATGAAAAGCTCTTAGGGTTTCATCCCACGATTCAGATTGCTATCAACCTGGAGGACGACCTATTAAATATGATGGGCTCCCGGATCCACATTAGAAAGGTGGTTATGAATCTGATATCAAATGCCTCGGAAGCGATTGAGGGCGTAGGAAATGTGACCATATCTACAGCAAACCGTTATGTCGACAAGCCTATAAGAAACTATGATGATGTAAACGAAGGTGAATATGTAGTTCTTACGGTATCAGATGATGGTCCTGGAATACCGTCAAGCGATCTTGACCAGATTTTTGAGCCTTTCTACACGAAGAAAGTCATGGGCCGAAGCGGTACCGGTTTAGGATTGACCCTTGTATGGAATGTTACCCACGATCACAAAGGCTATTTAGACGTAAAAAGTGACAATTGCGGCACAACCTTCGAGCTGTATTTTCCAATAACCAGGGATAAAGTGTCGAACAAAAAAGTGCCCGTACCGATTGAAGAGTTATCCGGAAACGGAGAGTTAATACTGGTGGTTGATGATGTGGAAAGCCAAAGGGAAATAGCCTGTAGTATGCTGGAAAAATTGGGCTATAATGCGAAAGCAGTTTCAAGCGGTAAGGCGGCAATAGAATACTTAAAGGATCATACTGTAGATTTGGTATTGCTTGATATGATTATGGACCCGGGAATAAATGGACGCAAGACATACGAGAAAATCATAGAGATTCACCCCAACCAAAAGGCAGTCATTGCCAGTGGATATGCCGAAACAGATGATGTGAGGGAAACCATTAGACTGGGCGCCGGTCAATACATAAAAAAGCCCTTAACATTACTGAGCCTGGGACTTGCAGTGAAAGAGGAATTGAGTCCCGAGAAAGAGTGATGCGGCCGCACCATGCTTATTGTATGAGGAATGGAGATTGAACATGGATAAGTCTAAAAAAAAGGAAATAATAGAAAGGGCAGAGGAAGTAATTGAAAGAGCATACGAACTGGGTGAAAAATATGAAAAGGAATGCACTGGATGCGCTCAAACAACTATTGCCGGTATATTTGACGCCATAGGTATTAAAAATGATGATGTATTCAAATCAGCCAGCGGATTGGCCGATGGACTGGGATTGAGCGGCAATGGAACATGCGGTGCTCTGGTTGGCGGTGCCATGGTAATCGGTTATCTGTTCGGCAGGGAACGGAAGGACTTCAAAGATATGTTCAAACCGATGAAATCCTATTTATTTTCAAAGGAGTTACACGACAAATTCTTAAAAAAATACGGCACCTGTCGATGTTATGATGTGCAGGAATCATTGATGGGCAGGAGTTTTAATCTCCAGAGTAAAAAAGGATTCGAAAAGGCAGTGGAATTTGGCATGGTAAAATATTGTTCCAAGGTAGTCGGAACCACTGCAAAACTGGCAACCGAGATCATTTTAGATGAATGGGAGTTGGAGTAGGAAAAAAAAATAAGAGCAGGGAAAAAAACTGATGGGCAGAGGGAGATAGGTACTATGAACCGGTTTCATGACAAAGTATCTATTATAGCTGGTGGTACTTCAGGAATTGGTCGCGCTCTGGGAGAAGACCTTGCCCAAAGAGGAGCCATGGTTATTTTAGCTGGAAGGCGGATTGCTCTTGCAAAAGAAATAGCCGAAAACCTTCAAGCCGGTGGCTGCAAAGCAGAAGCTGCCGGTTTGGATGTTACCCAAGCAGATGATGTCTGCAAGCTTGTTCATCAAACTTATGACCGATACGGGCGGTTGGACTACATGTTTAATAATGCCGGTATTGGCGTTGCAGGCGAAGTTAAGGACCTTACCCTCGATCACTGGCGTGATGTAATCAATGTGAACCTATTGGGAGCAGTAAACGGTGTCACCGCTTCATATCCGATCATGGTCAAACAGGGCTTCGGACATATCATTAACACTGCATCTATTGAAGGTTTGATCCCGTTGCCAGGATCGGCTCCTTATGTAACGAGTAAATATGGTGTGGTAGGTCTGTCAAATGCCCTTCGAATAGAAGGTGCCGGCCTTGGCGTCAATGTCAGTGTAGTGTGCCCTGGATATATAAAAACGGAAATTTTTCATAAAATCAAAACTGTTAATATTGACCGCCGGAAAATCCTTCAATCGCTTCCAAACCGCTTGGGTATGTCGGCTGCGAAATGCTCGAAAAAGATTTTGCGAGGAGTCGAACGGAACAAGGCAATCATAGTTGTAACGGGTCATGCAAAGATTTTATGGATGCTCTATAGAATCAACCCCGGATTGATATTTTGGGTAACCAAGCAACATATAAAGGGATATCGTAATAAGCAACGAATCGAGGAAAATCGAGTCAAAACCTCGACTATTCCTTGATTTATTAAAAGCAACAAACAAGACAAAAAGGTTTTGGTTCAATTAAATTGTCTTTTATTCATTCCTAAAAACCTGTAAACACCGAGTCCTATAAGCAGGGAAAGTCCTGCTGCAAAGAAGAGAGTACGAAAACCCGCCAGTTCCCCGATAAAACCAAGTATAATAGAGCCAACAAATGCCCCCATGTCCATCCCACCTGTAAAGACCCCTGTAATTCTGCCACGAATATGAATGGGTTCGTTTCGTATGGCCAGGGCATTAAGACAGGGAAAAAGAAATCCATGGCCGCAGCCGGACATTAAGCCTGAAATGGCCAAAGTCACGTTTCCTCCCAGAAAAATCAAAATAAGAGGCCCTATACCTGTTATTGTTAGACCGTACGGGATGATCCTCTCTTCCCCAATCTTATCGCCTAGCCTCCCTCCAAGAATTCTTGTAATAACCGCTGCTAAAGAATAGGAGAGGTAGTAAAGGGAAATAAATGCAAGTTTTTTTTCCTTTGCATAAGGTGAGACAAAGTTTCCAAAGGCTGCCAGTCCAAAACCAAATAAAAAGGCAAGTAAGAAGATGTTGAGCATTTTTCTTCTCATAAGGACGGAGAAAAAGGAAGGGGGTGCTTCATGCGAGGCTTGAAAATAGGACTCCGGAAGGGGGAGTTGGAGTAAGAGACCAATAGTAGCCATGCCCGTGGCAGAAAGGAAGAAGATGGAAAACCCAAATTTCTTGGTTATTGTTTCACCAATGATGGGACCAATGGCCATCCCTATAAGTCCTGTGATACCGAACATACCGAATCCTTCATTTAGGCGTGCTTCAGGGACAATGTCAGCGATGTAAGTGAATACGGATGTGAAGCAAATGGCTAGCCCTATACCATGTAAAATCCGCACAATAATAAGGGGTGGATAGAACTGGGCGAGATCCCCTTGAAAGAGGAGATATGCGAGAGGGAGCGTGGTCATGATTAGGCATCCGATTGTATAGCTTCTCTTTCTCCCGATTCGATCGACCATGTCTGAGATCCAGGGACGAGACAGGACGGAAGAGAGGGCAAAGACTCCCATAATTATTCCTATGTCGGCCTTGGAGCCTCCATGATCCGTAATAAAAAGAGGAAAGAGAAAGAAACAGCCAAAGCTGGACACTGTAAAAAGGTTGGAAAAGGCCATGATAATAAATGACGGACTATACAGCATAGATATTCCTTCCAGGAATCGGCCGGTTGAGTGGGTGTGCCGAACCCTTATTTTACCCGTTTTTTCACCTCAAAAGATCTGGTAATTTGATGGTTTAATGTTTCAAGGGATCGGGAAAAATATACTGAAGTCGGTAAATAGTCAAGGACGTTCCTCGAAGATCGCTTCAACCTTCTCATTTACCAACCCCATGTCTAAACCGTTTCGCGGTACTCATTTGCCGGATCAACCGATCTTTAAGGACAGCACAGGAAGAAACTCAGACTATTTTCTTGACTTGAATCTGATTCTTAATATTATTCAATATTATACAGATATTCCTCAATTATTTAAACTTCATCCTGGAGATTACCTCATGGAGCAGCCCCTCAAAATGGTCCAGCCTCGCTCCTGATAGGATAGCCCTGTCGGGAGTCTATTTTTTCTTAAAAAGCCAAACTTGTCGTGAGATGGGATCAAAAGGATTCATAAATAATGCAAGATGAAATGGAAAAATGGGAAAGGGAAGGGGGCGTGAAATTCTTAGGGAAAATCGGAATCAGGCCCGGTCATAAAGTCCTGGATTTTGGAGCACGGGTCGGCCATTACAGTATTCCGGCAGCACATATCGTTGAGGATAAAGGCATGATTTACGCCGTAGATAAAGAGCGCAATTCCCTTGCCGAATTAGAGCGAAAAGCAAGTCGTATGGGCCTAAAAAATATTAAAATAATTGAAAATTCAGGAGAAATGACGCTTGATTTAGAAAACGAATCTATTGACGTAGTATTGCTTTATGATGTGTTGCATTATTTTAAAACTGATCAAAGGAAAATATTATATAATGAAGTCAACCGGACACTAAAACCAGACGGCCTACTCTCTGTTTATCCAAAGCATGTAGTGGAAGATATGCCCCTAAACGAGTTTAGGAACCTACATTTAGATGATGTCAAACAGGAGATTCAGGATTCAGGTTTTTTCTTTAAAGAAGAGTATTGTGGTACAATAAGTCACGATAACAGCCTGAATCAGGGTTGTGTTTTTGATTTTAAAAAGTTTGAATGAAAAGGCCCGTGATGTGTACGGATTTTGGATTTGCACCCGTTATAGCGCTAAGGGGACCTTGAAAGTAAGGGGTATTATTAACGGCAGGTTTGTGAAATATAATCTGCGCTGGGAAAGGAGGATAATTATGAGCAAAGAACAGTTGCCAAGGACTTTTACAAGCATTGTGGAGAGATATCCTGAGGTATGGGAAGCCCATGAACAACTAACTAAGGCCTGTTCCGATGCCGTCCTCTTGACCGTAAAATTGTCGAGATTATAAAGGTCGGTATATGTGTCGGAGCCGGGCTTGAAACAGCAACGCAAAGGCATGCCCTTATGGCAAGAGAGAATGGCGCAACAGTGGAGGAGATCTACAAGGCTGTCCTTATGGCCATGACAACTCTTGGACATCCTAGGTCTGCGGCCGGATGGAAATGGGTTAATTTGGCACTGGAAGGATCTGGTCAAGTGTGATAGAAAAATGGTCGAGGTTGAGTTATAAATGAAAGACTTTGAGTGTACGAAAAAAATAAATCTCGGTGATATGAATTCTGTCAGATGTGTTCTTCTAACTCTTTGCATATGGCTCCTGTTTATGCCGCATGCTTACGCCGAAACCCTTGAATCGGCTGATTTCCCTTCCCTAATTACCTCTCTCAACATAAATGTACCTCTTGAATTTTGTGGCGAAGAAGTCCCGACAAATAAACAGGAAGTCCTGGAGCGACTTGAAAAGGAGCTTTTATTGACCCTCTGGGATCGAGCTCAGGTTATTCTTTGGCTGAAGCGGTCCCGCCGGTATCTTCCTCATATTGAGCAAATTTTGGAGAAGAACGGGATGCCGCATGATCTCAAGTATTTGGCAATCGCTGAAAGTGCTCTTCTCCCGCATGCGGGTTCAAGAAAAGGGGCAATCGGGTTCTGGCAATTTTTGATCGGCACCGGCAGGAAATACGGCCTTGTTGTTAACAGACATATTGATGAGCGACGAAACCTTTTTACCTCAACAGCGGCAGCGGTCAGGTATTTCAAAGAACTTAATGAAACATTTAAGTCATGGACGCTGGCTGCTGCCGCTTACAATATGGGAGAAGAAGGGCTCATGGCCGAAATACTGGAACAGGAAACCGATAACTATTATCATCTATATCTTCCGCTTGAGACCCAGCGGTATATATTCCGTATCCTTTCCGTGAAACTGATCTTTTCCAGTCCGGAGAAATACGGATTCATACTTACCGAGAAAGACTACTACCCCCCGCTGACATTCGATCGGATTCAAGTTGACTGTTTTAAAGATGTCCCGATCCGCATTATCGGTCGTGCGGCAAAAACCAGTTTCAAGGACATCAAGGATTTGAATCCTGAAATACGCGGGCACTACCTCGTAAGGGGAAGACACGATATACTTATTCCCAAAGGGGCCTCGGAAGGTTTTCAAGCTCGATATCAACAATACGTTAAAAAATTTTTTGCAGCCCAGAAGAAAAGGGTCTATATCGTTAAAAAAGGAGATAATCTTTCTTCAATTGCCGAAAGATTCGAAGTACCCCTCCAGGCCCTTCTTATCTGGAACCGGCTTGACCTGAAGAGTCCCATTCACCCGGGAGACCGCCTTATTATTCATCCAAAAAAATAAAATGTTATCCGGAATTGGAATGCTGGAATCCGGATAATTTTAGGTTATGCTGCATCTGGGCTGATTGCAGCCGAAGGCTTAACAAGGACGCGTGAAGCCCATGGGAGGGAAACACATGTTACAGACAGGGATTCCTGAAAAGCAATGCATCACGAATAAAGCAGGAGAAAAAATGGTTTTCGGCTCGCGCCGGAGATTTATTAGGTCACTATTGGCTTTATTAGGAGCGCTAGGTCTTCTTGTCAGCCCTTTTTTCTCATTTTTTCAAGGTTTGTATGCGAAAACCAGAAAGATGGTTTTGCCAAAGGGAACCGAACGAAAGAGTCTTGTTAACAAAAACCCTGCGGAACTGGATGCCAGGAACCTTGACATTACACCTCTCGGTGATTTCGGAACCATGGGGCTTACTGATCATGATGAGGACATGAAGGCATGGCGTCTTCATATAGGAGGACATGTTAGAAAACCGTCCAGCCTCACATATGAAGAAATCAGATCGTTACCAAGTATCAAAAAAAACGTGCTCCTCATATGTCCGGGTTTTTTTGTTAACCATGGGCGCTGGGAAGGTGTTTCTTTGAAAAAAATATTTGATATATGCGGATTGGAAAAAGGTGCTACCCACGTGACCTTCCGAGGACCACACGGTCCCAGTGAAAACCTTCAAAGGTTCCCCATTGCCGATGTGCTTTCAGACAAGGTCTTCCTGTCATACAAAGTAAACGGCCAAGCCCTGCCGAAAAAACACGGATTTCCGGTCCGTTTGGTGGCCGAAGATTATTATGGGTTCGATTGGATAAAATATGTGTACAGCGTTACGGTGGACAAGATTGAAGAATAGTAGGGAGGTTGTTTGCCGTTATAACAGGTTTCAAGAGGGGAAGAAACAATGGATATACTCAATGTCAATGGTGTTGAAGCAAAAAGAATTGAGAGTTTTCCTTATAAGGGAACGCCTTATAAGGTAAAAGGTGTCACTATTAAATGGTTATCCAGAGCCGGTGTGGATAAAGATTCACCTGATTATGGTCTGAGATTCTTCGCTGTCGAACCCGGTGGTGAGATCCCGATTCACAACCATTTCTATTTGCAGACCATGTACATGCTCAGCGGACAATTAGTTGTATTCTCGCATGATCCTGAAACCGATAAAAAGGTCAAAGAAGAAATGGTCGGTCCTAATGATTTTGTTTTCGTTCCAAGCATGGAACCCCACAGCATGATAAACCCAAGCGATAGCGAAGAGGCTCTTTTTCTTTGCTGTATTGCGAATGTGTATGACTGACAAAAGAAAGGGAATGCACGCTTCCCGACAGGATCCCACCGAGTAAGGCACATCAATCTGCTGAATTGGGACTGCCAGTCAGGTAATACACTCGGTAGGGTGCAGGGATATTGTGTTTGAAATAGTTACGAAGATAGAAAGTCTGTTGACTGAAACAGTGAGTATGCAGAAAGATTATGTGGAGCGCGTATGTGCAGCTTGTGAAACTTCTTGCTGCTTAAGGGTTCATTATCTGTTCAATGAGAAAGATATATTCTTCCTAAGATTATCGGGACGTGAACTTAGCTGGAGAAGAGAATTATTAACAAAGAAAGGTTGCTGGTTTTTAGGTGAACAGGGATGTATTCTTGATCCGGGATACAGGCCGTTTATATGCCATACCTATATCTGCCATGATTTGGAAATGGAGATGAATAGGTGTGATCCGGGGCTCATGGCTGTGTTGGATGAGAAGTTTAAGATCATTGGTCGAATGCGAAGTCTACTTAGGGAAGAATACCTTTTGGCGAAAAATGCCGGAGCTTGAACCGGGATAGTTCAGCAAAGTACAACATAGTCTGAAAACGTTTTATTTATTGCGTCAAATTTCGAGGGTTGGGAGGTTTAGTGAATGGATGGTAAAGGAAAAGCAATGGTCATAGCGTCCTTTGCCGCAGACTCCTTGGCCTTAGGTGTCCACTGGATCTACGATACTGAAAGTATCGTGAAGTTATTCGGTCGGGTGGAGTCATTCCTGAAGCCCGAAAGTCACTCCTACCACGCAACAAAAGAAAAGGGCGAGTTCACTCACTATGGTGATCAAGCGTATGTGTTGTTGGAATCTCTGGCTGAGGAAAAAGGATTTGATCTTTCAGGTTTTTCAATGCGTTGGCGTGCTCTTTTTGATAATTACGAGGGATATATGGATTACGCAACAAGGGTCACGCTTTCCAACTATGATTCCGGAGGCTCATACCAAGATCCGGGTTCCCCTTCAGAAGATCTTGCCGGAGCGGCGCGAATTGCCCCTCTGGTCTATGCCTGCCGTCACGATATTGATAGACTTGTCAAGAGTGTAAGGGCACAGACAAGGATGACACATGACAACCAGTTGACCGTTGATGCTGCAGATTTTTTTGGCAGAGTTGCTTGGCAGACGCTTCAAGGTTTGCGGCCGACGGAGGCGATGCAAAAGATTTTGGAGGCACACTTTGTCAGGTCCCCACTGTCCGGCTGGGTACGGGAAGGTTTTGAATCCAAGACCAAAAAAAGTGTCTTTGCCATTTCAAAATTCGGTCAGAGTTGCCACACCGAAGAAGCTTTCCCGGGCGTCGTCCATCTTATCGCAAAATACGAGAATGACCTGCGCGAGGCACTGATACAATCGGTAATGGCGGGTGGGGACAGCGCTGCACGGGGCATGCTTGTAGGGATGGTTCTGGGTGCCTATTTGGGAATGGAAAGTCTTCCCCGACAGTGGATCGATGGGCTCAAGAAGAAAGACAACATCCTGAAATTAATAAAGGAGCTGAGTATGTTGAAGCATTAGAGAAAGCACCGAGCCCTGGTTAAGTGTCAATTGATTATAGAATAAGGGCTTAAATTAGCCGAAATAGGACGAAACCGGGTGTGTCTACTTCTGCTGTTATAAAGATATCCAAAAGGAGGGGGAGGGATGGCCAAAATTCATTATGAAATAGAGGAAGGGATTGCGCAGATCACCCTGGATGACGGAAAAGTGAATGCCATGGATTTTGTCTTTTTCGAAGAGTTGGGCGATGCGCTGGATCGTGTGAGGAGCGATGGTGCCGAAGTACTTATTATCACAGGCCGCCCGGGTTATTTTTCTGGGGGTCTTGATATTAAGCTGATGCCCACACTCTCTCCAACCGAGCTGAACAGGCTGGCTGAGAATTTCGCTCGCAGTTTACTGAGGGTGTTTTCACTTCCACTCCCCACGGTTGCGGCCTGCAGCGGGCATGCTGTTGCCGGCGGTGCCATGCTTTGTTTCTCGTGCGATCTTCGATTTGCGGTTGATGGTCCCTATGTTATTCAAATGAATGAGATGCTGGTTGGTATTCCATTACCCAGCTGGATGCTTCTTATAGGAAAATCGACGATACCGGTGAGATGGCAGGTGGAAACTCTTCTCCATGCAAGAGCCTATAGTCCGGCAGAGGCGGTGGAAAAGGAGGTGTTTCACGGCTTAATAAAGGATAGCGAAGACCTGTTAGCATATGCCAAGGCACAGGTTGAGAAGTTGAGCGCACTGAATTTTATGGCTTATGAGACAAGCAAGAAAAGATTGCGGGAAGGGGACGTCAGTCACGTATTGGGGCTTCTGAAAAAAGAGTTGCCGTTCCAGGAGGAGGAACTTGCATAAAAAACCATCGAGTAGGGTGTTTGAGACAGAGACATGAAACACAAGGGAAGTTTCACTAAGATAGCCAAATCGGAAAAGCGAATGTACGGCCCGAAGGAATTGCTGGTTTGTGGCTATCCTGAGGAGGAACGGGCCGGTTTTATCAAATTGACCGATAAGGTCGGTCTGGGCGGCATTCGGATCATTTTTGCGACATCCCATGACCTTGGGACAAGCATAGGCGATATTCTTTCCCATGAAAATAAAGTCGGACTTAAAGGCGAGTCAAACATGCCGAGGGCCGTAGTGATGTCCGGATTGTCCCAGAATGAGCTTCACCGACTGATGGCGGCCTATCGGAAGGCTGGCCGATCCCATCAAATATGGGCTACCTTGACCCCTTTTTCTGAAAAATGGCCCCTGGAACATCTCCTTAATGAGTTGCAGGCGGAAGAAAGGGCAATGAAAAATGCGCGCCCTAAATAACCAAACACAGCTCATTCAATCGGATTGAGGAGTGTCAGAAAGGATCTATAGCTAAATGGGAGCAAAGTTGCTTTCTGCTGCCAGATTTTAGCGGCTGTATTAATTGTGCTATTCTTTCAAGGTGAAGGTTTTTAAGCGCTATTTGCCGAAGGAGGTACGGAACAGGGGGCAGGAATCAATAATTAATAGGAGTTTATTATGAAAAAGAGCTCTTTAATCCGGTTAGTTTTTGTTTTATGTTTTTTGACCGTCGTTTTGTCGGAAGGACAGAATTCAAGGGCGGGTGATATCGGCGGAGGCCAATACAAGTTAACCAAACAATGGGAAACGGAAAAAGTGCTTCAAATCCCTGAATCGGTCCTCTACCATGAATCCGGAAACATCCTTTATGTTTCTAACATCAATGGAAGCCCGACGCAAAAAAATGGACAGGGCTTTATCTCAAAGGTTTCCCTTGATGGGAAGATAGAGCTCTTGAAATGGGCAACAGGATTAAACGCCCCTAAAGGATCTGCCATTTACGGGAACAAGTTCTATGTCTCCAATATTGATGAATTGGTCGAGATAGATTTAGAGACCGGAAAGATACTGGCCGAATATCCTGCGACCGGAGCAAAGTTTTTGAATGATGTGGCTACCGATGCATCAGGGAATGTCTATGTTACAGACATGTCCAGTGAAAACAGCGCAATATATAAATTGAGTCAAGGCAAAATGACCGTCTGGGTGAAGGGAAAGGAAATTGTCAATCCCAACGGTCTTTTCATGGAAGAAAAGAGATTGGTGGTGGGTAACTCCGGTGATGGTTCTTTAAAGGCCGTAAATTTGGCCGATAAGACGATAAGCACCATAGCAAAGGTAGGTTCAGGCATAGATGGACTGCGATCTGACGGGAAAGGGAATTATTTTATATCGGACTGGAAAGGTAAAACATCCCTGGTGACCGCTTCCGGTGAAATAATTGTGCTAATTGACACGACAGCCTCTAAAGTCAATTCGGCTGATCTTGAGTATATAAAGAGCAGAAGATTATTACTTATTCCCACCTTTTTTGACAACAGGGTAGTGGCCTATAAGGTGGAAGAAAGGAGATAAAACAACTTTTCAAAAAAAGGGCGGGCGCAAGGTGCAGGGAGAGAGATCGTGAAAACCCGTGAGAGGTCCCAATGAAAAAAACTATTATAGAGATACTTGTCTGTCCCGCCTGTCTTCCGGATGAAAACAAACTGAGCAGCAATGTCCTCCAGGAGCAGGAGGGCGATATTTTTAAAGGTTCTTTAAAGTGCCCTGAATGCGGCAAAGTATATCCCATTCGGAACGGAATAGCATTTCTTGATCTGATGTCTTTTCAAAAAAGGGGAAAAACGGGTTCCAAATATGAAACAGCTCCGGTTCTATCGTCATATATGTGGAGCCATTATGGTGATATTTTAAAAGATTCAAACGCTTCTTCTGCATATAGTGAATGGGCGGATCTTATGAACCCGAACTCGGGAGTTACAATCGATGCGGGATCCGCTGCGGGGCGTTTTACATTTGAAATGAGTAAAAAGAGTGACTTTGTAATAGGCATTGACAATTCCTTATCTTTTGTTCAGGCAGCAAGGGAATTAATGATAAAACGCCGGATGAAAATCGACTTAAAGCAAGAAGGAAGACTTACCGAGGAAAAAACAGTATACCTGCCCGAAATATGGGATAGCAATAAGGTCGAATTCATTGTAGGGGATGCACAGGCATTACCATTCAGATCAAAGGCCTTTTCTTCTCTTGCCTCTCTTAATCTTGTCGACAAGGTTCCGTTTCCCATAAGACATCTTAAAGAGATGAATCGTGTTGCAAAAGAAAAAGATGTGCAGTTTCTTTTTTCCGATCCCTTTTCGTGGTCTGAAGATGTGGCAAACGAGGAAGATTGGCTGGGCGGAACAGAAAGAGGGCCGTACTCCGGCAGGGGGGTAGAAAACATCATGGCGCACCTTAAAGGTGAAAAAAGTGGATTGGTGCCCGAATGGAAAATCGAAAAGCACGGGCATGTCTGGTGGAAGATACGTACGCACTCCAATCACTTTGAACTGATTCGAAGCTATTTTATTAAAGCTTTTAGATAGAAAGGAGGTATAACTTATTTAATATAAAAGGATTATTTTGGCTACTCACTTAGCCAGGCCAAAGCTGTTTAGACTGAAGGTTGAAAGGGTCCGAAAAGCACAATTGAGTCGCTTTGGTCGACAAACAGTAGATTCTCTAAACAAACAAGGCTTCGAAATTAGGATATTCCCGTTTTTCCTAACAGTCTTAAGTCCTTAGCCTAACTACCTGAGAAATTACTAATAATTAAAGGATAATTCATGAGAAAACATACAGTCTGCCGCTTATGTTCATCATGTTGCCCTGTAGAGGTGGAGATACAGGATAATAGACTGGTATCAGCAGAGCGAAAATCATTTTTATCGCCGGAGGAGAGTTATCCCTGCCCCAAGCTTAATGCTGCGGCAGAGATCGTATATTCCCCGGAAAGGATAAAAAGACCGCTTGTGAAGGAAAAGGGCGGCGGCAGTTTCAGGGAAACATCATGGGACGAGGCGCTGGATGTAATTGCAGACAGGTTCAGTTATTTCAAAGATGAGTATGGGGCCGAATCAATATGCTGGTTAAGGGGAATGGCGGCAGACTGGGGTGCTCCTTGGGATTATGCAAACAGGCTGATGAATCTCTTCGGGTCGCCCAATACCATAGGAAACGGGTCTGTTTGCCACGTGGCCCGTGAAATGGCACATGTTTATACCTATGGAGCCATGACTTACCCGGATCAAAAGAGTTCAGAATGCATGATTGTGTGGGGAAAAAATGATAAAGACACAAACCCTACAGCATATGAAGGTATCCGTTATGCAAAGCGGCATGGAGCAAAGCTGATTGTAATAGACCCTATACGAACAGATCTTGCCGAAATGGCTGACATTTGGCTCCAGATAAAACCGGGCTATGATGGAATGCTCGCAATGTCCATGATTAATGAAATCATATCGGAAAAGCTCTATGACAGAAATTTCGTAAAACAATGGACTATTGGATTTGAACAGCTAAAAGACTCTGCAAAGGCCTGCAAGGCTGAAAACATAGCAAAGAACATCTGGCTTGACCCAGACATGATAAAATCAGCCGCACACTTATATGCCACAAAAAGGCCAGCATGTATTATTGAGGGAAACGGTCTGGACATGCAGCTCAATGTTTTTGACAATACCAGAGCTGTTTGCATCTTGAGGGGGTTGACGGGAAATCTTGATAAACCCGGCAGTGACCTCTTACCGCAACCGGTTCCTGCTAGAAATATCCAGCTTAAGGAGCGTCTGCCAAATGACGTGAAACCAATAACATGTGAATACCCTCTTTTCAATGAATTTCACGAGACATGGGGAAATCAAGCCCAATCATGCATTATTGACGCAATTCTGGATGAAAAGCCGTACCCGATAAAAATGCTTGTAGTGCAATCCGCAAATCCTGTCGTTACAATGACAGATTCAAACCGAGTTATTCGCGCCTTTGAGAACCTCGAGTTTATGGTGGTGATTGACTTATTTATGACCCGAACTGCAAAATTTGCAGATGTTATTTTGCCCGCAACGAGTTCCTTTGAAAAGACCCAGTTAAACCGTGCATTTATACGAAATAATCCCGTTGTAATTCAAAACCAGGTGATAGACTGGGTTGGTGACAGCTGGCCCGACTGGAAGATTACCTTTGAACTGGCAAGAAGACTGGGTCTGGGCGAGGAATTTCCGTGGCAGACAGCAGAGGATGCCATTGATTATCAATTGGAACCAGCTGGAATAACAGTGGATATGTTGCGAGAAAACCCCGATGGGGCCCGTGCAGAGAAAAAAGAATATGAAAAGTATAAGGTAGGGGGATTCGGCACACCGTCAGGTAAGGTTGAGTTCTATTCAAAGAGGCTCAAAAAACATAGATATTCTCCTGTTCCATACTTTGACGGTGATGAAGAAGATTCCATTAGCTTTTATGATAAAAGAGATGAATATCCTTTTCTGGGAATAAGCGGCGCACGCACAAAGTGTTTCACCCACTCGCAATTTAAATACGTCCCATCACTTGTAAAGCGGAACCGGGAATGCGTCATAGATATTCATCCCAGTGATGCACATGTAAGAAAGATTTCGGATGGAGATTTGATAAAAGTGGAGACTCCCAGAGGTTATATATGCATGAAGGCAAGGGTTTCCGATGTAGTGCATCAGGGCTCGATTCGGATTGCTTGGGGCTGGGGCGAATTCAATCCTGATTACAACCTGAATAACCTTACTGATGATGACAGGAGAAGCGACATAACCGGAACACCATCCAATAGAAACTTTATGTGTAAAATATCCAAGATATCCGGTTAGATAAAGCTAATTTTTAAGGGATAACATGATTGTCCGGATTATTGAAAAAAGGGGTTTGTTCTGCGTTCCTTTTCTATGGTGCTGGCAGGGCCATGGCCAGGATAAATTCGTAAATTCCCCTCAAGTGATAGAATTTTTGACCGGACACCTTTAATCAGAAGCTGGTGGTTGCCGCCGGGAAAATCGGTTCTTCCTATGGAACCGGCAAAAATCGAATCCCCTGTAAATACAGCACCAGGGGCATGGTAACAGACACCGCCGGGAGAATGCCCCGGGGTATGAAGGACCTTGATCACGTATGTACCCAGTTGGAGATCGTTCCCTTCGCTCACTTGACCATCGGGGCTAAACCCGAGGCCCGGTATGTCCATCGGGTGAATGTAAACCGGGGCCCCTGTTATTCTTTTCAATTCACCGGCGCCCCCAACATGGTCGATATGGCCGTGCGTGATGAGAATGTATCGTATTTTAAGGCCGGTTTCCGTTATAGTCTTGATGATTTGGAATACCTCGTCACCTGGATCGATAACAAGTCCTTCCATTGTCTTTTTGCATCCGAGGACATAGCAGTTGGACTGAAACGGACCGACAACTATCTTTCTGAGCATGAAGAAGCTCCTTCAGGAAAATGATGATCATTTTTTGTGTTAAAAAGTAAATCCTTAACACAGCTTGTCAAGTTTGTTAGGGAATTATGGAAACCCGCACCGCCTCAAGTGAAGCTCCTCGCGCTTCCGCGAGGGGCTTTCTGCGAAGCCGGGTAAAATGAAAGAATCAATGTCGACGCCAAAACTTTTAAAGATTATCAAAAAATTAACAGTGGAGCGATGAGATGACCGTTACTCCCACTAATAATTGGGGACCATTGGGGATTATTGCAGCGCTGACAGGAATTGCAAGCTGGTTTTTAGGGGGATTCGTGTCTCTTATTCTAGGAATGGTCGCTGTTGGCGTGGGATTTATCGGAAACAGGATGCATCAAAAATTGTCCCAAACAGGCATGATAGTCGGCGCATTCCCTGTGCTTTTTGTAAATTTGATGAACCTTGGGATCGTTCCGATGCCCGCTTCCCTCGAATCTGATAAATCACACCTCATTAACTCAATTAATGCATCCATTCGGGCGTTTGACGTAATGAAAAACAAAAAGCTGCAGGACAAAGAGAAAGAAAAGTTTCTAAATCACTGCGGAAATGCGCTTCAAGAGGCAAGGGCGGTAAATATTGCAGAGATTGAGAAGCAGGTGCCAGGATTTAAACAGCATTACGAAGATGAATTTATAATGGGCATGGAATCGCTCATCGAAGGTTATGAAAATTCTGATTTCTCCAGAAAGATAAAAGGTGGTCTATTGTTGGACAAGTGGGCACTATGGAATAGGGAAAACAACAAAAGGCTTGGAAAGATCAAGGAACCGGTTCCATCTTTGTTTTCATTTATAAATAAATCTTTTTATTTTAAACAAAGCGGTTTTTCAGCGGAGTCATGGAGGACCAACTTATGAAGATTCCGAGGTATGTTACGGTAGAAGAGGTAAAAAGGGTTTGCAAGGAACTCAAAATCAGTGACTGGACCAAAAAGAAAAAGCCAGAAGTCTCATTGAAAGAGGCAAAGATAATTCTCTCAGAGGTAAACAAGGGCAAGATGAATATCGAATCAAAGGACTTCCAGGCAGGCCTCGAGGTTGAGCTTGAACATGGGCTACAGTTCAAGGATGCCAACGTGACAAATAACCACCCCCTGCTCACCGGTCTGATCGTGCTTGCCCATTTCAAGGAATCACTTGACTATTACAGGCTCCTGGAAGTGGCAGAGCTTGAGGGGGACCTGCTAAAGGCCGTGGCGCGCGGGCAGGCAAAGAAGATCAAAGATTATTATGGAAGGCTTGCAAAGGCGAGGATAGCCCTTAGGAAAGCAGAGTTGGCCCGCTTAGTGTAAATGACAAAGGATGCTATTCATCCTTTCACAAGATAAAGAATTTTCTGTTGGCTTTAGGGATTGAAGATGATCAGAATAGTTGCCGTGTATGGTAGTCCACGCCGCAAAGGCAACACAAGTTTGCTTCTCAAAAAAGCGGTCCAAGGGGCAAGGGAAAGCGGTGCCGAGGTGGAGGAGGTAGTACTTAGAGATCTGGAGATCTCCCCCTGCCTTGAAATTTATGGGTGCAAGGAGACTGGGCAATGCGTTATCCAGGATGATTTTCAGCGAGTTTTGGATCAGATTCAAGCCTCCGAAGGCATCATGCTTGCCTCCCCGATTTTCTTTTATGCGGTCAGTGCTCACACAAAGATGCTCATAGAGAGGTGTCAATCTCTCTGGGTACAAAAATATTGGATTGACAAGGTCCCTTATGGCCAGTGGAAACCGAAAAGAAAAGGACTTTTTATTTCGGTCGGCGCCACAAAGGGAAAAAAGCTCTTCGATGGTGCCCTTCTTACGATAAAATATTTCTTTGATGTTCTCGACACGGAACTATGGAAAGCTCTTCTACACCGCGGTCTTGATTTTGAGGGAGATGTATTGAAACATCCGGAATTCTTAGAAGAAGCCTATACAACTGGAAAAGAGATCTGCCGGTCAATCGAGATGATGCAGAAATAATGTACAAGCGTGACCGGTTTTTGTTGGTAGATAAACCACAATTATTTAGGAGGTTCCCATGAAGTTTTCCCTGCTGCTATTGGTCCTTTATCAAAAGCTAAAAAGTGCCTCCAAGAAGAACACTGCTTTCAGAAATTTCGTCAGCACCATGAGGGCAAAGATCCTCATAAAGACCGCGGACGGCAATCGAGGCAGGCTTTTTATTTTCGAAAGGGGAAGTATATCGTCCTTACGTGGAGGGAATCATCAGGATTTCGATGTGGCGCTGATCTGGTTTGATGCGGGCACCGCATTCAAGGTTATGGCATCAGGAAGCGACGAGCAATCATTCAAGGCTGCGGCCCAGGGCAAACTTAAGGTGGAAGGGACCGCCTACTATGCCCAGTGGTTCACCCAGGCCGTGAAACTTATTATTTAGGGAGGATGTCATGGGAGAGATTTCAGGCGGCCACCTGGTGGCGAAATACCTAAAAGAGGTCGAGGAGGTCGGTACGGTGTTTACCCTGTCGGGTGGGCATATCCAGCAAGTCCTTGACGGTTTTACCGAATACGGGATCCGGGCCATTGATGTTCGGCACGAACAGGCGGCTGCGATGATGGCTCATGCGTGGTCCATCTACACGGGAAAGCCTGGAGTGTGTTTGGTCACGGCAGGCCCGGGGTTCACCAACGCCCTTACAGGCGTGGCGAATGCCTATCTCGATAATGTTCCCCTGGTGGTACTGTGCGGGCGTTCACCTTTAAGGGATGACATCAAGGGCGCACTTCAGGAAATGAACCAGGTGGACATGGTTAAACCGGTCGTAAAGTGGTATGCCACCTGCTTTGAGATAAAGCGCATTCAGGAATACCTGGCCATGGCATTCCGCCATGCCGTGGAGAACAGGCCTGGGCCGGTCTTTCTGGAACTTCCTCCGGATATTCTGAATGCCAAGATCCCTGAAGAACTCTCTCAAAAACCGGCCCGAGGAGGAAAAAGATTTACGGTCCATCCGGATGACGAGTCCCTTGCAAAGGCGGCCGATATAATCAACAGTGCAAAAAAACCTCTTCTAATCGGCGGAAGCGGATTGGTTTTCAGTGCCTGTGACGAATTTCTGAAAACCTTCATCGAGAAGACCGGCATGCCGTTTCAGCTCCTCAACAACGGCCGGGGCGTCCTGCCCGACAATCATCCCCAGTCCATGATGGATGCGGTTTTCCCTGCAATGATGATGGGACTCTCACAGGCCGATGTTATTATCGCCGCAGGAATAAGGTTCAACTGGCTACTCCAGTTTGGCCAGATTTTTCCCGAGGCGAGGGTGGTCCGGATAGACATCGCCCCTCATGAGATCGATCGTAACCGCAGCTCCGATGCGGGGCTGGTAGGCGATGTAGGTTCGGTATTTGGCCGGCTCCTAACTTTGGTGGAAAAACGGGATCATAGCGGGTGGTTGACCGACCTGCGCAATGCGTGTCGTGTGTTTATTGATTCGGAACTCAAACAGCGGGAAACGGCGAGCGACCCCATCCATCCCATTAGGCTTGTGGCGCAAATCCAAAAAGTTGTCGGGGATGATGCACTATATGTTGTTGACGGTGGCGATACGAGTTATTTCGGACTGGTGGGGCTGCAGTCGAGGGAAAGGTCGGGAGTACTGGTTCCTTCAAGCACTCTCTTAGGTTGCCTCGGCACAGGTATTCCCTATGGAATCGCTGCCAAGCTTGCGCGGCCCGACAAAGTGGTCGTCGTCTTAAACGGTGACGGCTCTTTCGGCTTCAATGCAATGGAATTTGATACGGCAGTTCGGCACGATATCCCCATTGTGTGCATCATAAATAACGACTGCGCCTGGGGTATGATCAAGCACGGCCAGGAGATGACGCTCGGTAAGGAAAGGCTCCAGTGTTCGGATCTGGGTCTGCGACACTACGAAAAGGTCGTGGAAGGTTTGGGCGGTCATGGCGAGTTCGTCACCAAAGACGAAGAGATCATTCCCGCGATCGAGAAGGCCCTGGCTTCCCACAAGCCCGCCTGCATAAACGTCCTCACCGATCCAACGGTAACGAGCCCCGCTACTTTGATGTTCGAGCAGGGGTTAAAGGTGGAGTAGGGCAATGAAAGCACTTCTTTTTGACGTGAATGTGCCCAAGTTCCTCATTATCCAGGTGTTGAGGCCCTTGAGTTCGAAGTTTTGCTACAGGGGCCCCTTCAAAACAGTGAAATTGGTGGATATTCCGGAGCCTGAACTTCCATCACCCGAATGGGTCAAGGTAAAAACACGGCTCTGCGGCTTTTGTGGGAGCGATATCAATCTTATCCTGTTGAAGGATTCTCCAACAGCCTCGCCCTTCACGTCGTTTCCTTGCGTACCGGGACACGAGCTCTGCGGCGAAATTGTTGAGACGGGTCGTGACGTGAAAGCCTTTCATGTCGGTGATCTGGTGACCTTGGCACCCATGCTTAACTGTACTACCCGAGCAATCAAACCGGAATGCCGGAGCTGCCAGGAAGGGAGACCGGCGAACTGCGAGAACTATGCGGCAGGCGCCTTTGCACCAGGAATGTTTACAGGCATCTGCAAGGATATTAACGGCGGTTTTGCGGAGTATGTAGTGTGTCACCAGAGCCAGGTATATCGCGTCCCGGCCAACGTGAGCCCGGAATCGGCCACCCTCACAGAGCCCCTCGCTGTGGCCCTCCAGGCGGTACTGGACAACATGCCGGACAAACGTGAAAAGGTGCTTGTAATCGGCGCAGGTGCCATAGGTTCACTATTGATAAAGACTATTCGTGCTCTGGACATAGGGTGTGACATCACGGTTGCCGAGCCTTCGCCTTTTCAGGCCGAGCATGCAATGAAATCGGGTGCTGATCGCGTTATAAGCGAGCAGCTCATTGATGAAGCCGCAGGCATTACCGGAGGTCGCGCTTATAAGCCGATGCTGGGACAGAAGATCCTTATGGGCGGGTTCGACAAGGTCTACGATACTGTTGGGCACACCCCTACATTGAATAAGGCTCTCCGGGTCACGACAACAGGCGGTACAATCAGCGTAATAGGGATCGGGAAAGATGTGAAACTGGATCTGACGCCTCTGTGGCTCAAACTCCAGACGGTTAAGGGATGCTACGGTTATGGTTACAACGATACAAATTCAGGGTCCAAACAGGCCTTCCAGATGGCACTTGAAATGATGGGGGAGGGCAAAATCCAGGTGGAAGATATGCTTACTCACAAATTCGCGTTGGAAGAATATCCCAAAATGATCGAGGTCAACGTTAACAAGACTGCCGCAAGAGCAATCAAAACAGCCGTGTCTTTTGAGCAATAGATGGACGATCAACTGTTTGCCGAAATTAAATCTCCCAGCTGCTATTGTTGCGTACCGGAAATAATTTAAATAATTTAGCTAAGTTTTCTGTCTCGAAAAGTGTTTAAATCTTTAAACCCGAATATCTAATATCGAAGTCCTAAATTCACCAGCCTTAGGCTGGCAAGAATCCAAATATCAAATATATCAATGACCAAAACAAGGAAAATGGAGGCACAGGGGATAAGTCATTTTGTTTAGGACATTTTAATTTTTGTCATTAGATATTGTTTCGAATTTCGTGCTTCGGATTTCGAATTTATTTCTCATTTCGTGTTTAGAATTTGTCATTTTCAAAACAAGAAAACGGACCAGAGCAAGTATTTGGAAGGAGTTTTAAATGATTCGCCTTTGTACGGAATCCGACTTTGACACTATCTATGAAATCATAAACGATGCGGCTCAGGCATATCATGGGGTGATACCAGATGACTGTTGGCATGATCCCTACATGAGCCGTGATGAATTGACCCGAGAAATCCAGGACGGCGTAATGTTTTGGGGAGATGAGCGGGATGGTCAACTTGCCGGTGTCATGGGAATCCAAGACAAGGGGGATGTAACCCTCATCAGGCATGCATACGTACGAACAAAGCTTAAAAACCGGGGAATAGGAACAAGTCTTCTTCGTCACCTCGAAAATATGACGGATAAACCGGTTCTGATTGGAACCTGGGCAGACGCGTCATGGGCAATTTCCTTCTATCAAAACAACGGATTCAGACTCGTGACAGAGGAGGAAAAAAATGCATTGCTTGAAAAGTACTGGTCAATATCTAAAAGGCAGGTTGAAACATCCGTCGTATTGGTAAATCCAAAATGGGAAGGAATGAATGTGAATTAACACCTGTTATGTGTGGGCACCGGAAAACTGACAGTCGCTTGCCAACATCATAACTTCGACCGGTAACAAAGCGGCAATATTTAACGCCCTGGACGAACGGTGTTTTCATGAGCAACTATGAACGAGAAACACGCAATAATTAAGATAGCTGACGAACTGAAGCTAACAATTCGACAGGTAAAAACCACTTCCCGATTACTTAAGGACGGTGATACGGTCCCCTTCATAGCCCGATACAGGAAAGAGGCTACCGGTTCACTGGATGAGGTGGCTATTACTGCGATCCGTGACAAAATGGCTTTACTTGAGGCCCTGGACAAGCGGAGAGTGAGCATATTGAGATCACTCAGGGAGCAGGAGCTTCTCACGGAAGATCTCGAGGGGAAGATTCTATCCGCTGAAAGCATGGCTGCCCTGGAGGACCTCTATCTCCCGTACAGGCCGAAACGAAGTACTCGGGCCAAAGCAGCCAAGGAAAAGGGTCTTGAACCATTGGCCAAAATCATCTTTGCTCAAAAGGATGAAACTGATCCGGTAAAAGAGGCGGCAGCCTATGTTGACCCTGAAAAAGGAGTTGAAACAGCGGAGCATGCACTTGCAGGTAGCAGGGACATAATAGCAGAATGGATAAATGAAGATCAGGGGGCACGCGAAAGAATGCGGGCGCTCTATGGACGGAAAGGGGTCATCCGCTCCAGATTAATCCCAGGCAACGAGGTGGAGGGCGCCAAGTTCAAAGATTATTTCGACTGGGAAGAGCCGCTGCATGAAGCACCATCCCACAGAGTTCTTGCAATGCGCCGTGGAGAGAAGGAGGGCTTTATCAACCTGCAAACATGTCCTCCTCAGGCTGAAGCGCTGGCACTGTTAGAAACATTGTTTGTTAAAGGGCAAAATGCAGCTTCTCGGGAGGTTAGAGAAACGGTTCACGATTGCTACAAGAGGCTTTTATCCGTTTCAATGGAAACAGAAGCCAGGCTTGAGACCAAAAAACGAGCTGACAGAGAGGCAATAAGGATATTTGCAGATAATCTCAGGGAACTCCTCCTTGCACCTCCCCTTGGCCAAAAAAGTGTTATGGCAATAGACCCGGGGATCCGTACCGGCTGTAAGGTAGCATGTCTCGATCCACAGGGTAAACTGCTTCAAACGAATATTATACATCTTTTCAAGTCGGAAGACGCCAAATTATCCTCTGCAGAAACGGTCAAGGAATTAGTAGTCGCGTACAAAGTGGAAGCGATAGCAATAGGCAACGGCACTGCCGGAAGAGAAACGCAATCCTTTATCAATGCTCTTCCCCTTTCGGACAGGATTCCTGTTGTAATGGTCAATGAGAGCGGTGCGTCTGTCTATTCAGCCTCTGAAGCGGCAAGGGAGGAGTTTCCTGATCTGGATGTGACTTACAGAGGAGCGGTATCCATTGGAAGGCGCCTCATGGATCCATTGGCCGAGTTGGTAAAAATCGATCCCAAATCTATTGGTGTAGGCCAATATCAGCATGACGTGAACCCTCAGGCCCTAAAAAGAAGCCTGGATGATGTGGTCACGAGTTGCGTTAATGCTGTGGGAGTGGATGTCAATACCGCCAGTCAGCAGCTTCTCGCCTATGTTTCAGGTCTCGGACCACGTTTGGCCAAAAATATCGTAGCCTACCGCGAAGAATTCGGCGCTTTTTCCTCCAGGGAAGAACTTAAAGAGGTTCAACGTCTTGGCCCTAAGGCCTTTGAACAGGCAGCCGGTTTTCTCCGGATAAGGGATGGGCAGAATCCCCTTGATGCCAGCTCGGTTCATCCGGAATCTTACAGCATTGTGGAGGCAATGGGTGAGGACCTTGGCGTTGGGGTAATTGATCTGCTTGAAAATGACAAGATCAGAAAAAAGATTGACCTGCATAGATATGTGACAGACAGGGTGGGAATTCCCACCCTTGCAGATATACTCGCCGAGTTGGCAAAACCCGGGCGCGATCCCC
>CAZUHR010000001.1:0-30960 GCA_964620335.1 uncultured Desulfobacteraceae bacterium | reverse complement strand
GGCCACAAGTTTTGAAAGCTCGCTGCTCCAGATATTAGATGTTATGATGCGTTTTTTTGGAACCCAGTTGGCATAAATCTCGACCAGCTCGTTCCTGGCCCTTAGTCCACTTGGTGTTTCTCTTGACCCTATAAGAACTCGATCAGGATTTTCCAGATTTTTGATAGCTGTACCTTCGGCCAGGAACTCCGGGTTGGAGAGAACATCAAAGCAGATGTCATTGGCATTCGAGGTAAGAATCCTTTCCATGGCCAAGGCGGTCTTGACTGGCAGGGTGCTTTTTTCAACGATTATGCAGTTTGATTCCGCATGCCTTTGTATTTGTCTGGCGGTTTTTTCCCAGTACTGCAGATCGGCGGCCATGCCTGCGCCTGCCCCGAATGTTTTGGTTGGAGTATTGACGCTGACGAAGATGATATCGGCTTCCTTTATTCCCTTTTCAATTTCCGTGCTGAAAAAAAGGTTCCTGTCTCGTGTCTTTTTAACGATTTCGTCAAGGCCCGGTTCATATATGGGGAGGACATCTGAGTTCCACTGGGCAATGCGGGAGGGGTTTATATCAACGAGCGTGACTTTGTATTGTGGGCATTTATAGGCAATCATGGCCATGGTAGGTCCGCCAACGTAACCTGCCCCGATGCAGAGAATATTTTTTTTAAACGGCATTTCTATGGTTTTTCTCAATCAAGTGAAAAGTGAAAAATATATGGCGCATGCATGGCGCAAATAACATTGCAAAAGGCTAAGGAATGGTAATTATACCCTGGGCGCAAATGATGCTATGATGCTTGAAGCCTGTATGTTTAATAACATACTGAAATAATTATAACAAGTGTTGTTTTTGAAAGTCAAATAAAACCTTTGCATTCTCAACCGCATGGGACAATACAGGTGCCCGGTTATCAGAAGAGGATGTGACAATGAAGGTCTATCGCAATGGTCACGCTTTCTGTATATAGTCTTCTCTTGGAGGGGAAAAGACTTCAAGCACCTCGGAGATCGACCCTAAACACGTTCCGCTGTGAATCACATTGGAGCGAACGTGATATGCATTTCCTTCGTTCACGACCCTCTTGTCTTTATCGATAATCAGTTCAATGGACCCTTTGAGCACAGTACCCATCTGTTCGTGAGGGTGGGAGTGTTCAGGAATTTGGGCGCCCGGCTCTAAGCGGAAAAACACCATGGTCATTTTGTCTCCTGATATGACTCGCATCTCAACACCCTTGGCAAGTATTTTGGGGGGCATTTCTTTGACCACATAGTAACTCATGTGAAATCCTTTCTAGCTTTTATGGTTTTTGTTTAATATTAAACTCATAACCCTATAACAAGACCTATTTTGGACTAAAACAGCTAAATTGAAAATAATTAGAAAGTATAACAACTTGCCAGTTGGCTCGCTATCTCTCATTTTAAGGCAAAATAAAGACGGTTCTAAAAACACTTCATTCTAATACCATTTAAAAATGCTTCTTGTCACCTTACTTTTGGTTAATAGCCTTTTTTTTGTACTGGCAGCGGTGTTTCTTTATGAATCAATCCGTAAAAAAGAACCCAGGGCACTCAAAACAGTAGAGGGCAATGTTAAACACACAGATAAAGCGTAAAGAGGGTGTTGTTAGATCTCAGGTTTTTCATTGCTTTCATGCTTCTGTATGTATATATTGATTTTTTATGAGCTTTGGCCACCTTAACTGGTCAAGAAGGCAATTTTAATCATACAAGAATAGGGAGGTTATTAAAGAAAGGAGGTAATTTTTTTGGAGGTGTTTTGGGGGCTCTTAGTCATTTTCTTGGCCAAGATACTTGGAAACGTTTCATAAGGCACTGTTCCGAAGGAATGTGCGTGAATTTGACTCACCAAAAAGACTACGGAGGTTAAGCAAAATGGAACGAAGATTTCTGAAAACAAGTTTTGTTATTTTAGGCGCCATTTTGGCCATATCATTTGTTCTGTTGCCTGTTTATGCTGAGGCCAGGAATATTAAGGTGGGAATAATAGACTGCTATAGCGGGCCGGCGGCTGTTTATGGAAAGGATGCCCTTAATGGTTTTAAACTGGCCCTGGAAGAGATTAACAAGCAAGGGGTTTGTGGGGGGAAAATCGAGTTTACCACACGTGATACCAAGTTTAAGGTTGATTTGGCTCTTAATATGGCAAAAGAATTGGTCATGCGTGAGAACGTTGACGTTCTCGTAGGCACCATTAACAGCGGGGCTGCAATGGCAGTATCCGATGCCGTCGCCAAAAAGGAAAAGGTGCCGTTTATAGTATGGATATCCAAGAGCGAAAATATTACCGGAAAGAATGGTCATCGATACGTCTTCTCATCTGGTGAAAATACTGCTATGGCAGGAAAAGCAGGTGGAGTTGCCCTTTCCAGCAAGCCCTATGTCAAATACTGGATCGGAGGGGACGATTATGAATACGGTCATGCAATAGCTGATGCAGCCTGGACAAATCTCAAGAAAATGAAACCAGATGTGGAGATGATCGGGAAATCATGGTGGAAGCCGGGTGAACCTGACCTCGTGCCATACATAACAGCAATTTTAGGGGCAAAACCGGATGCTGTTATCTTCTGCACGGGCGGCCGCAGCATGACCAATATCATGAAGGCTGTCAAGGCAACCGGCATGGCTGAGAAAGTTCCTGTCTGGATTCACACCGCAACAGATCATGCCGTTCTAAAGCCCCTTGGTGCTGAAGCCCCTGAGGGTGTGATGGGCACCATGGATTACCATTTCTATTATCCTGATACTGCTGCCAACAGGGCATTTGTTGATAAATTTCAGGCCGCCTATGGAAGTCCTCCGGGCTTCCCAGCTTTTCATGGTTATAACACCGCAAATTTCATTGCAGAAGCCTTTAAAAAGGCGGGATCAATTGATAAGGAGAAATTCATTGATGCGCTGGCTGGCCTAAAGATAGAAAGTCCTGCGGGCATAATAGAGATGCGGAAATGTGACCATCAGGTTGTCTACCCAATGTATTTAGGGGTGACAAAGATGTCTCCGAAATACGGGTTTGTGATTTCCTCTGATATAGTGACCCTGACCGGTGATGAGGTAATGCCTACATGCGAGGAGATCGCCAAGGCACGAGGGAAATAAGAGATAAACGGCTCTTGGTGATTGACTGGATAAACTCGTAAAAAGTCGCTTTGCGACTTTTTACGAGGTCTTAACGAGCTTATTCTAAATATCCAATTTTCAATCTTCATTTTTTGAAGGGATCAAGGGGGCGAGATGGAGTTGGGGCAAACTTTCACTTTTGCTGCCTTGGGGAGTCAATTTCTTGTCGGCCTTAGCCGGGCGATGATTTTGTTTATCGTCTCTGCAGGGATGAGCTTTGTGCTCGGTGTGCTCAGGGTTCCGAATATTGCCCATGGCTCACTGTATATGCTTGGCGCATTCTCGGCCTTTAGTATTTCAAATCTGTTGGGCGGCGGCTCTGCCGGATTCTGGTTGGCATTAATTCTGGCTCCCCTAGTAGTTGCCTTGGTCAGTCTTATAGCGGAGAGGTCCTTATTCTGTTTCCTTTACGAACGGGAACACCTGATGCTGCTGCTATTTACCTTCGCACTAATGCTTATACTGGGTGATCTTGTAAAGATGATTTGGGGGGCTGATTACAGGTCGATCATGGCCCCTGAATTGCTACAGGGCTCAGTGAACATATTTGAATCGGCATTTCCGCGCTACAACCTGTTTCTCCTTATCGTCGGTCCCCTGGTGGCGATTGGGCTCTGGCTCTTTTCGAACAGAACCAAGATTGGCAAGATAGCGCGGGCAGCGGCAGTTGACAGAGAGATGGTGGGTGCCATAGGCATAAATGTCAGCTGGGTGTTTGCTTTTGCGTTTGTCTTGGGGTGTCTCCTTGCCGGGTTAGGAGGCGCTTTGGTGTCACCCACCGTGAGCGTGACCATCGGAATGGACCATGATATCATCATGGAGGCCTTTCTTATTGTTACCATTGGAGGTTTGGGCAACATGTGGGGTGCTTTGGTTGGGTCACTTATTTTTGGTCTGACACAGGCATTTGGTGTCTTGTTCTGGCCACAGTTCGCAATAGTTTTTCCGTACGTTGCGGTGGTAATTGTGTTGACCTGGAAGCCAAAGGGAATGCTTAAATCTGTCTGGTAATAAAATTGCGAAGCAATTTTATGAGGGGTTGACGTTGTTAAGAGCACCTTTCAATCTGAAGCCTGTTGGGCCTTTGCTTGTTATCTTTATTATTCTACTTGTTCTGCCGCCGATTATTCCAAGGTTTTACACCTACATGCTTGCCGTAATCTTTGTGACGGCCCTGGTTGCCATGAGCCTTAATATGGTTGTCGGTCACGGGGGACTGTTTCAGTTTCATCATGGGGCTTTTTATGGTGTTGGGGCCTATACCGTCGCTCTAATGCTGACAAAGACATCATTACCGACCTGGGTTGGCTTTGTCGCCGGACCCATAGTGGCGGCACTGTCGGGGCTGCTCATAGGTGCTTTTTGTGTCAGATTGACCAGGCTATATTTTGGAATGCTTCAAATTTCCTTAGGGTCGCTTCTATGGGCGATCGCTTTCCGCTGGTATGACCTTACCAACGGCGACGACGGCATCCACGGCATTACCATGCCTTCATTTATCTCTTCCCAGAACAGTGCCTATTATTTCATTCTCATCGTCGCCACGATCTGCTTGATTTTGATGTACATGATTTTTAAATCCCCTTTTGGCGAGACCCTTCAGGCAATCCGTGACAATCCGGAAAGGTGTGAAGCCATCGGCATTAATGTCAGGCGCCACCAACTCATGGCTATAGTCATAGCCACATTCTTTGCCGGGATTGCAGGAGTTCTCTTTGTTGTCGTGGAAGGCTCGGTTTTTCCAGACCTCCTATTCTGGGTGTTTTCACTTGAGATATTCATAATGTGTCTTTTGGGCGGATGGTTTACTTTCGCCGGGCCCATTTTAGGGGCTGCAATAATGGTCTCATTAAGGACCTTTGTCGGTATCTATACCGAGTACTGGACTTTGATTCTTGGCATCATACTGATTCTGCTTATTTTCTTTCTGCCCGAGGGAGTATGGGGCTATATTCTGGAAAAATTCGGTGGTCAGGCAGAAGAGGCCGTTGAGGGGGAGAACGAGTAGATGTTACGGGTTGAGGAAATACACAAATCGTTTGATGATTTCAAGGCCGTGAACGGTGCCAACCTGACTGTGGAAAAGGGGGAGCTTGTGGCGGTAATCGGGCCTAATGGAGCGGGCAAGACAACGCTTTTCAACCTGATTACAGGGCAGCTAAAGCCGGATAAGGGAAAAGTCATCTTTAATGAAGAGGTTATCAGTGATCTGCCACCGTACCAGATCTGCAGGAGAGGAATAGCCCGGTCATTTCAAATTGCGAACATTTTTCCGCGCCTTACGGTGTTCAGAAATGTTCAGGTGTCTGTGCTGTCACAGCAGAGAAAGAGCAGAAGCCTTTTTTACCCGGCCGAGAAATTAGCGGTGGATGAAACCAACAGCATCTTAAGAAGCGTGGGCCTTTCGGATAAGGCCGGTTATACGGCAGGCTCCCTTGCTCATGGCGACCAGAGAGCACTGGAAATAGCCATCGCTTTGGGCAATGAACCGGAATTGCTCATCCTTGATGAGCCCACTGCCGGCATGTCGCCTGAGGAGACAACAGCTACCATGGATATGATCAAACAACTGGCAAGTTCACGAGGATTGACTATTTTATTCTGCGAGCATGACATGGAAGTGGTGTTCAATGCCGCTCAAAGCATCATGGTCATGCATCAGGGGCTGACAGTTATTCAGGATAAGCCCAATGAAGTCAGAAATTGCAGGGAGGTTCAGGAATGCTACTTAGGAGGTGCCGAGCCATGTTAGAAGTGGAAAAAATTCACACCTATTATGGCCTGAGCCACATTCTGTTCGAGGTATCGCTAAGCGTCCCTGCGGGCCAGATTGTCTGTCTCTTAGGCAGGAACGGGGCCGGGAAAAGCACAACGATGAGAAGCATCATGGGCATGACGCCTCCTCGCAGAGGGACGATTAAATTTAAAGGGGAGGTGATTACAGGCAAAAAGCCCTACCAGCTTGCCCGTAAGGGAATCGGATATGTGCCTGATGACAGAAGGGTTTTCGCCGACCTAACGGTTGGAGACAACCTCGAGATATCGGCAAGGAAGCCGGGGAACGGTGCAAAATGGACTAAGGAGAGTATCTACGATTTTTTTCCTGCATTAGGTCACATTGATTCCCGTAAGGCGGGTTTGTTAAGTGGTGGTGAACAGCAAATGCTGACAGTCGCCCGGGCACTCATGACGAATCCTGAATTTATGTTACTGGACGAACCTACAGAAGGTCTCGCACCCTTGATCATTGAAGTTCTGGAAGAGCGGATCGGTAAGCTGAGAGACAAAGGTTTGACGGTTCTGTTGGCGGAACAGAACCAGAAGGTTGCGCTGGGTCTCAGCGATCAGGGATACATCGTTGATAAGGGTGTCATCAGGTATCATGGGAGTATAGAGGACTTGAGAGAAAACGAGGAGGTGAGGAAGAAGTACTTATTAGTTTGATTATATTGAAGGCCGTTGACCATTGTCTATTGGTAGTTGAAAAAGGGGAGCGGGAAAAATGAATAAGGGGCAGGGCAGAAAACGGTCTGGAAATTTCGGTAAACTGGCATTATCATGAAAAAGGCGCATATATTTTATGGGCACCAAAAGGTCACCTTTGAAATCCCCTCGAAATGGCATGTCCTCACATTTGCCCAATTTGACGACCATTTCACAAAAAAAGATGTAAAAGAACTCACGAAAAATGCCCTAAAAAAACCGGTTCATGCAAAAACCCTGAAACATGCCCTTACCCCTTCAGATAAAGTCGCCATCATTGTTGAGGACCTAACCCGCGCAGCTCCAAAAAGGCTTATCCTTGAAACCTTAATGGAGGAACTGGATGTGGTCCCTGTCCCCTCCGAGAATATTTCCGTGATTATTGCCCTTGGAACCCATCGGGACCTGACAGCAGAGGAGCTGGAGTCCACATTCGGCAAGGCATTGCTTCAAAGATACACATTTATCAATCATGACTGCCACGCGACCGATCTTGTGCCCGTTGGCAGGCTAAAGACAGGCCGGGGAGTCAAGATCAACCGTACAGTTCATGACGCCACATTCAGGATAGGTATTGGCTCAATATTCCCACATCCCATGAACGGGTTTGGAGGTGGTGGCAAGATACTTTTTCCGGGTGTTGCTGACTTTGACTCCATCCGTGAGCACCATCTTAAATACACTTTTCAGGAAGGAACAGATCTCGGAAAGATAGAAGGGAATGTCTTTTATGAGCAGGTCTGTGACATTTCACGTTCCGCAAGACTGGGTTATGTAATCAACGGCATCCTGGACCCGGGGGATCAGGTGTATGACGTGGTTTCAGGGGATCCCATCCGTGCTCATCTCGCCGGTATTGAGAAAAGCAAGGCCATCATCTGCCAGGAATTTCCGAAAAAGTCGGACCTGACCATTATTACGTCTTTTCCCTACTCGGAAGGCCCCCAAATCGTAAAACCCCTTTCACCGGCCTCTATGGTTACTAAAGAAGGAGGTTGTATTATTCTAGCCGCAGACTGTGAAGGGAATCTTCCTGAAGCGTTTGTAAATAGTTTTGAGAAATTTCACTCAAGATATGGCAATAATCTTTTGGGTGGCGTGCTCGAGCATTTTGAGAACAACCGTTTGATCATGGAAGAGGGCGCAATTGATTTCAATATGGCCTTGGGAATGACCTTGGCCATTCAGCATAAATTCAAGATCATCCTGGTGTCAAAGGACATTCCAAGAGAAACCGGTGAAAAAATGGGCTTTCTATATGCAGAAGACCTGGAACACGCAATTGACATAAGTGCGACAATCTGTCCAATCAATCCGGAAGTACATATTATCCCCTCGGGGGGTGTGATCCTTCCTTTTCTCGAGAAAGAGGAAAAGACAAGTTCATGAGTTTTTTGTACCGGCCATATCAGGTTTTAACAAGCGGCCTGTTCATTTTTTTGCTTCCCGTGTTTTGGGGCTATACGCGGATAACAGGACGGCATGGCCGTCACCTTAAAGAGCGATTGGGGTTCATTCCCGAGGAGGCGGTTCAGGGACTTTCAGGATCTCCCCGGATCTGGATTCATGCTGTTTCTCTTGGGGAAGTCAAGGTGGCCGACGCCATTATTGCTGTTTTAAAAAGGATCATCCCGGGCTGTTCGGTGATAGTCTCAATGTTTACAGAACATGGGAGGGATATGGCTAAGGAGACCTTTAAGGAAGATGTTCCTGTGATTTTTGCACCCATTGATTTTGTGGGTTCGATTCGCAAGGCACTATCTACGGTTCGCCCAGATGCCATGGTTTTTCTGGAAACTGAGATCTGGCCCGCTTGGCTTTTTGAGACACACCGCATGGGTATAAAAACCGCACTGATTAATGGGCGAATATCAGTTCGGTCTATTGGAGGGTACCTCAAGCTACGCCCTTTTTTCAGAGAGGTCCTGCAAAACTTTGATGTCTTCAGCATGATCCTGGAGGAAGATGCCGCTCGAATCAGGTCAATGGGCGCTGACCCTCAGAAGATTGAGATAAACGGCAATGCCAAATATGACCTGTTGGGGAGCAGCGCGGAACCGTTAATGGAAGCGGAAATGAGGCAGATCTTGAATCTTGAGCCTTCAAAGCCGGTTTTTGTGGCAGGCAGCACCCGTGAGGGTGAGGAGGAAATAGTCTTAGATGTGTACGAAAAAATGCTTCAGGAGTTTCCGGAGACGATTTTGATAATTGTACCAAGGCATATAGAAAGAACGCGGGTGATTGCAGCCATGATTGAAAGGCGAGGCTTTAAATGTCAACTCCGGACCGACCTCGGCGAGGCCAAGGAAAGGCGCACAGAAAAGGTCGTTATCATCAATACGTTTGGCGAACTCTTTAAGATTTACAGCGTCGGTACGCTGGTGTTTTGCGGCGCAAGCCTGGTCCCTCTCGGTGGACAGAATCCATTGGAGCCGGCAATCTGGGGGAAGGTCGTGTTTTACGGACCTTCAATGGAGGACTTTTTAGATGCAAAGGCATTGCTGGAAGGAGCGCGGGCGGCTATGCCGGTATCCGGTCCTGAAATGCTGGCTGAAAAGGCAATCTGGTTTTTGGGACACCCGGAGGCAGTGCGTGAGTATGGTGAACGGGCTAGGGAGGCGGCCCTGAAAAACCAAGGAGCTGCGGAAAAACATGCGCGGGTGATAAAGAAACTCCTATCTGATATTTGACAAACTTTTTGACTCTCAAGGCTATAAACAGTAAGCTGTAAACTGGATTTTGCAAGCGTCGGGTTTGCCCAAGATACAAGGCTTCAAGTGCGCAGCTGTAGTACTTTACCGCAAGCACTTGGTAACGCAGTAGATGTGGTAAAATCGGCGCTCCCGAAGGGTAAACAATCTTTAATATTTGGCTTTCATCCTACCGATACCCAATAGTTTATTTTAATGGTCTGCCTGACATCTATCCTAAGTATATGAAATTGCGTTTTTTATTGATCTGTTCAAGATTGTTTATGCAAGATTTAGTTTTAAACCATCAAGTGAAGGGAGTGAATGATCGTGGCAATTGATAGAAAAGCAATAGAAAGAATGTACAAAGGCCTGGCCCCTAAGACCAGGGCCAGACTGAACCATGCTGTCAAGGACATAGTTGAGTCCAAAAAAAGAGGCGGTAAAGTAGTTGCTGTTGTGGGCAGCGGTCCGAATATCCATGAAGGTGTTACAACCCTCATTGCGGAATTGATGCGCAAGGGAATCATTGACGGAGTTTCTACCAGTTCTGCGGTGATCAATCATGAGATGGGGGGTACGCTTGAAAAGGTGAAACGGTTTGATGGTCAGACCTTCGGATTTGAGGCGGTAAAACTTCCTTCTGACGGGCAATTTGAGGTCAGTATCATTTCGGGATCAATTTTGGAAAGGTATCAAAACGAAATCCATATTGACAGCGCTCTTTACCGCAGGATGAGAAGGGCAAAAGGAAATACGATCATCAAAGTGGCCGGAAACATGGCCTATCCCACTGGGCTTCGCACGGAAAGGCTAGCCCGCGAGGTCCTCGCCCTTGCAAAGCGTTGCGGAGCCCCTTTCGAACAGATCGCCGGGTACGGTGCTGACCCTTATACCATGATAGGTGCGGGATCAGAGCAGAACATCCCTGTCCTGGTTACCGTGCCTCAGCTGGTGGGTGGAGGGGAGGTAGGTCTTGCTGTTGGAGATTCGCTGTCCATTTCCGAACGCTGCCAGCGGATCGCAAGGCTTATTGACAGTGCAGATGTGATTATCGAGTCTGCCCTTGCGCTTTCTCAGGAAATCCACGACGGGCCGTTTGAGCTTTTTACAGGCCACGGTATATGGGCGGATTGGGAAGGAAGCTGGACCTATTCACTCGCAAACAAAAAAATCATTCGGATCGATCTTGATCCGAATTTGGAAAAGGCCTGGGTTAAGGAGAGAGAATCCAAAATGGTTTCTGATGCAGTCGAAAAGGGTCTGCCAAAGACGAAGCTTATGGGGATTCCCTTTCGTATGGAGATGTCCGGGTTTGCCAGGATCCCGGGCAGCCTTCCAGTAATAGGTGATATTGGTGAGGTATGGCCGGTTCTGGCAACAAAAGTAGCAGATGAGCTTGGTATAAAACTTGATTTCATGAGCTACAAACAGTCACTTGCTGCTGGAGTAAAGGTTCGGGAATGGATCGTAAAGAATGTAAAGCCGGTTGACAGGGAGAGAATGTTTGTTAAAGCAAAAGAACTGATAAAATCACACGAGTAAGCAATCCCACGTGGTTCCACCCGTAGCATTGCCGGTCAAGGCTCGCCATAGCACTCTTCTTAAGTCCGCATCTGTATTGAGGCGTAAGGCTTAAGGCACAGGGCGCAAGGTGTGGAAATATGCGTCCCTTCGAAGAGTCCCTTCCGTCGCCCTATTAAAGGGGCATGGTGGTCTCTTTTCGAAAGCCGCATAGGATGACGTTTTATGGAATGTTAATGAGGCCTCGGATTTCTATATTGGACAGCCCCTGAAGGGACTCTTTGTCGTGGCGACAGTCGTTAATATGTGCAAAGGCCGGTTGTTTGCGGGAATGGGGGTGTTCGACTCTTTCGGCAGGAGTATGAATGCGCATTTTGAAAAGAGAGTGCCATGCCCCGCCATACCGACGGTGATTCGCCTTTGTCGGAAGATCATTAGGAGATCCAGCCGGTCACTTATTTCTTAGAAAGACCAGAGTTGCCCCCCAACTTGAGGGACCGCTGTCGAGTTTATAGCTAATAACATCGGGATGCCTTTCAAGAAGGGAGTGCACTGTCTCCCTGAGGATCCCTTTTCCTTTTCCATGAATGATTCTGATTTCATAAATTTTCTTCTCAAGACATGAACGGATATATTCTTTCACCACTGATGAGGCGTCTTTAGGTGAGAACATGTGCAGATCCAGGATTCCATTGATAGGGATCTGGATCGGGCCTATGTCTTTTTCTTCCATTCATATCCTTTCCAGGTTTAGCTGATCTTTAAAGTTTTCCTGAAGTTCTTTTTCCAGTTCTTCGTAATTGCGTTCAGTTTCCATTTCTAAAACAAGTTCGCGTTCATCAAGAACCTTCAGGTAACCATGTTTTTTTACTATTTCAACCACCTTTTTCACATCAACAGTGACCCATCCTTTCATCCTCAGGACAAGTTCATCACCCTTAAATGCCCTTTCGATTGTCAGGTCTACATTTCTTTCCTTGGCTTCCCAGCCGATCACGGCTGGTTTCACAATTATAGGTGTGGTGGGGTCGTGCATGGCTGCACACCGGAACCAGAGTTTGGCACGGATCATGGTTTATCTTTCTCCTTTTACTCTCCCTAAAATTTTACCTTGGGGGCCTCCTGACGTTCCTTGGGTACTTCAAAAAATGCCGCCTTTTCAAATCCAAACATCCCTGCAATCATATTGGTAGGGAACCTGCGTATTTTCGTATTGAATATCCTCACTGTTTCATTAAAACGTCGGCGCTCGACCGCAATACGGTTTTCAGTGCCGGCCAGTTCGTCCTGCAAGCGGATAAAGTTGGTGTTTGCCTTTAAATCAGGATAGCGTTCTACAACTACAAGAAGGCGGGAAAGTGCAGAAGAAAGTTGATTATTGGCCTGGATCTTATCATTTATACTTTTGGCGCCCGCCACTTTTGAACGCGCCTCAGTGACTTTCAAAAAGACCTCCTTTTCGTGGGCTGCATAACCCTTAACCGTTTCCACATAGTTGGGTATCAGGTCGTAACGGCGCTGGAGCTGGTTTTCAACTTGGGCCCACGCCGCCTTGACACCCTCATCCATGGTTACGAGGGTGTTGTATGTCCCTTTCAGATATGAGAATGGGACTACAATGATCAAAATGAGTATGCCGACAATAATCAGGACGGTTTTCAGTGTATTACTCATGTTGTCCTCCTAAGGTGTCTACCAGTTTTGCCAATTTTCGTACTTCTCTCAAATAATCCTTGAACAAGCCCATGATTTCCATATCCCCCGGCTTGACTTTTTCGTCCTTAATGTCGAGAACCTTTTCAAACAAAGCGGCGTCCATATCAAATTCCGCGGCCGTTGCTTTGACAACCTCCCTTTTTGTCCTGGGCAAGTCTTGGCCTTTCAGATGAAGCAATGCATCGAAAATGGCGACAAAGGCTGAGATTGAATTCCCGATTACCTCTTTTAATGATTTTCCCTTTCCTGATGTCTCAAGAAATGCCTGTCTGAGTATGAGCAGTTTGCCCTTGATCTCACGCTCACACTGGAGTCGAATGAATTCCCGGTCAAAGGCAAGATCTTTCAGGATATCTTTTCCAAAGACGAGAGCATAGTTTCTCTGAAAATTCAGGTATTCGATAGGGAAAACATCTAAGGACGTGTCAACATAAGCTTCTGTAAGAAAGAGCGGGATCGCCACATTTCTTTTTTGCCATTTTTTTATAATATCAAATGCCATGTCAATACGTTCGATTCCTTCTTCCGAGAGGACAATCATGAAATTAATGTCAGACTTTCCGGGCCTGTAATCCTTGCCTGTGGCGCTTCCATACATAATTATGCTGATGAGGTCATCCCCAAATGCTTTTTTGTAATCGGTGATAATATCCGTGAATATATCTTTTGGTTCTTTTGGACTCTTGGCCATACTAAAATCCTCCTCCGGCTCCGCCGCCGCCGCTCATGCCACCTCCAAATCCACCGAACCCACCTCCAAATCCGCCGAAACTCCCTCCAAAACCACCGCTGCCGTACCTGCCTCCTCCGCCCATACCCATGAGCAATAGCGGAAACAACAGCCAGGACCCGCCGCGGCGTCGTGAGGCGAAAATAAAGATCAGAATGATGAATATAAGGGGGAATAACGAGTATCCGGACTTTCGTTTTTTGGAGACCCTGACAGGCGGCTGACCGGTCAGCTCGACGCCGGAACCTTTTGCAATGACCTGTGCCACAGCAATGGTCCCGTTGAGTAACCCTTCCCCGAACTTGTTTTGTTTCAGATAGGGGGTTATATAATTATCCCGTATCTCACCCACCAGACCATCAGGCAGGATGCCTTCAACGCCGTAGCCGGTCTCGATACGCATCTTTCTTTCTTTGATTGTAACAAAGATCAGAACCCCTTTATCCTCCCCTTTTTTGCCAATTCCCCATGCGCTATACAGGCGGTTGGCATAATCGTTGTACTCCGCATCTCCAATATCAGGCATGGTCACAACAACCACGGGAACGCCGGTTTTTTGAAGAAGTTCCTGTGTGATCACAGCAATCTTTTGCTCATAAGCCGATGGAATGACATTGGCAAAATCATTGACAAGCCCCCTTGGCTTTGGAATGGGTTGATCTGCCTGTGCCGGAGTTGCAACTAATATTAGCAGAAGGGCCAAGCAAGAAAAAATGAATGCATGTTTAAAGGTATAATATCGATTCATAAACAGACCCGTTATGTTACGATCTGGCAAGATAAATTGGTCAATAAAACTGCTTGGGGCCGAAGACATACCATTTAAAAAATATAAGCATGACGCATCCTGTTTGCAATGTATACTAAAACTAAACTTTCGTAACCATAAAACAGGATATATCGCGAAAGGTTGGTTTGTGTCTATAAAACTTATTCAGGATATTAATTCCTCCTTATCCTGCAGCCGATTCCTTTGAGGTTGGGAGTGCCAAACTGTTTGCTCAGTTTCTCCGTGGAGGTGAGCATGTTGAAGTTGGATCTTTCCCAATCAAAGAGCGACTCCGCATTGGCTTCAGGGAACCACCATCCATGTGAGGCGCTTATTACCCTTGGATCCACAATATCTGTAAGATGCGCAATATGGGTTATCTTGCCGTACCTGGTTTCAATAACAACAGGATCGCCTTCTTTGATTCTGTGTTTTGAAGCAGTCTCCGGGTGGATTTCAGCCTTTGGATCCGGTCTTTTTTCTCGTAGTCTTTTTACCCACCTGTAGGATGAATGGAGGAAATATTGGCTTTTGGAGCTTGTTAGTACGAGAGGATATTCCGCACTATCTTCTTCCGGAAGGCCATCAAATTCAGGCAATGGGGGAAGCTTGAATTTCTCGGCCGTACTCAATTTAAGCTCTACCTTGCCGGTGGGCGTTCTAAAGGCCGTTTCTTCATAACCCTTGTATGTTTCAGGGCCTTTCAGATAGCCCTTTTCAACGAACTGGTCGAATGTCAGGCCGCTTGGCTTGAGAACATCTTCTAAAAACCCGCTATAATCATCATGCCAGTATTCGGCAGGAGTGATAAGCTTTCCCAATTCGTTTAGTATCTTCATGTCGGGCCAGCATTCTTCCGGAGGCTCAACCACCTTAGGCCGGGCCAGAATAAAACCGTGACCGAGGCCGAAGTGGCCGATATCGTTAAATTCGAACTGGGTTGCAACCGGTAATACAATATCCGCCATTGCTGTGGTTGGAGTCATAAATAAATCGGCAATAGCAATAAAATCAAGGTTCAAGAACGCCTCATAGGTTTGCCTGCTGTCCGCATAAGACAACATTGGATTTGCACACATGGCGTAGAATCCTTTAACCGGATAAGGGATCCCTTCAAGTATCGCCTTTCTGAAAAAGGCAGGGGGAGTGGTCATTAATCTGGGTATGGTATGATAATAGGTGCTGATCATCTCTTTCCATTTGTTTGGGAAGAGATCGGCCCGTACAAAAGGGCCCAGGCCCATGATCTTCGGGTCTTTCGCCTGAACGTTGCCGCCTGGAATGTCGAGATTACCACATATGGCCATCAGACAGATCAATGCCCTTGCTATATGAAATGTATGGATGTTGTGTTCAATTGGATTTCCCCATTGGATCACAGCCGGTTTTGATATTGCATAAAGTTTCGCCGTCTCCCTTATGAGGTCGGGTGGGACCCAGGTTATCTCAGATACTTTTTCAGGGGTGTATTTTCTTACATGATTTTTAAGATCTTCAAACCCGTAGGTCCACTTTTCAACGAAGTTCTTATCGTATAAAGACTCTTCGATAATGACATTTAAAAGTCCCAGTGCCAGTGCATGGTCCGTTCCGGGCCTTACTTGAAGCCATTTTTTGGACCTTGTGACCAAATCAATCTTTCTCGGGTCAATAACTATCAGTTCTGCTCTGTTTTTTAATTGTCTTAAGAGCATGCTGTTTATCTCACCCTCTTCGTTGGTGGAGGTTATGTTGCTCGCCCATAAAAGAATGAGCTTGCTTCTGTGATGCAAGTCAGCCACAGGATAGAAGCCGCAGGTGTGGAGGCCAGTTATCTCACGAGGTGCATGACATACATCTTGAGAGGTGATAACATTGGGGGAGCCAAAAAGATTGGCCAGACGGATCAAGACAAAGTGCTCCAGACCTTTAGGCATGCCAAGGCCAAATGCAACCGATCTCGCGCCGTATTTTTCTTTTATCCTGTGCAGGTTTTCTGCTATTTCCTCAAGAGCCTCTTGCCAGGAAATCCTCGTCCATTTTCCCTCACCCCTTTTTCCCGTTCTTTTAAGGGGATGTTTGAGGCGGTCGGGATGGGTGAGGCGGTCAGGCGAAGCGAGACCTTTTGGGCATATGTAACCCTTGTTTAAATAGCCATCCGGGTCACCTTTGACCTTGATAATCCTGTTATCCTTCACTCCTACAAGCAATGCACATCCGCCATGGTCCATCCTTGCGCAATGAGTCTTTATCCAACGAATATTTTGGGCCATTTGGAAATCCTATCCTTTCTTCATTCATATTAGGCAATAAGCCTTTTTATATCCTAAAATTTTTTTAAATCGTTATCCGACCTTATACATCATGATTATAATATTTTTTGGTTCTTCTCCCAATTAGTTGGGAGAAAGCCCGCCTGCCGTAAGGCGGGCAGGCCTGTCTGCCACAAGCAGGGGTTCTGGGTTTGAAGATGAACCTAATTTTAAGGATATCGAACCAGGAAATCAAATGCAACCCCTTGTAAATTTCTTTGACGACCGGTACCTGAGGTCCCTGTTTGCTTCATCTGTTTTTAAATTGACCATAAGATCACTTGGTTATATATTTATTAAAAGTCAATTTAACTCACTTTATCAATTGATTAACCGGATAATTGGCTATGCCTCAAATTAAAAAATCCGGCCCGTCTCGACCCCACATTGAAGCGTTGCGAAACGAGTAGTGCAGGGCTTGAGACCGAAGAATTAGACTTGTTATTATGGAAACATTTCTGGATATAATATCACGCGTTCCCAGCTTCAGCGGCCTTCCTGAAAACCAGCTAAATGAAATAAAAAATATTGCTGTTGGCAGGTGGTTCAACAAGGGTAAGATCATTTTTTCGGATAGGGACGAAGGGAAGGGTTTTTATGTGGTTGTGGAAGGGCTTGTAAAAATATTTAAGGTCTCAGCAGAAGGAAAGGAACAGATTCTCCATATTTACGGACCAGGAGAGCCGTTCGGCCAGGTTGCTGTTTATGCGGGCCGGTCGTATCCTGCGAGCGCACAGGCAATTGCCAAAAGCCATGTCTTGTTTTTCCCAAGGGCGGCATTTGTTGACCTTATAACCAGGATTCCGTCTTTGGCAATGAACATGTTGGCGGTTCTTTCGATGAGGCTTCGCGCATTCACTGTTCAGGTAGAAAATCTCTCACTAAAAGAGGTCCCGGGCCGTTTGGCCGGATATCTGATTTACCTTGTAGATGAAGAGGAAACTGAAGACAGTGTAATTCTAAATATTTCAAAGGGACAGCTTGCAAGCCTTCTTGGTACAATCCCGGAGACACTGTCGCGAATTTTTGCGAGGATGACGGAGCTAGGCTTAATTGAAGTGGACGGTCGCAAGATAAAGTTGCTCAATCGCGACGGACTGGAAGAACTTGCAGAACTTGGCAGGATGGATGAAAGCAAAAATGAGTAGTCTGCATCCTACATATTGCGGTACCAACCATGCCTGATCACAGACAAAAGGCCCAAGGAATAGAAGGATAGCATGTGCATTTCACAGCCCTTGCGCCTTGTGCCTCGGTATAAATGCGGGCTATAATAAGGCCTATAGACTAAATGATGTAAGTATGCGAATTTACGACATAAGACACCAGGTTTGGCATGAACCGAACGGCTGATGAAACCAGCGATCATAATTTAATCGCCGAATTTAAGGCAGGTTCCATAGAGGCCATGGAGAAGATTGTGGAGCGATATGAGAACCAGGTGTTTACCTTCGGGTTGAAGATGTGCGGTCATGTACAGGATGCTGAAGATATTGCACAGGAGACATTTTTGAATGCATTTAGATATCTGGATAGATTCAGGGAAGAGGCCAAGCTAAGAAACTGGCTTTTTAAGATTGCAGCAAGGGCCTGTATCAGGAAGCGGAGGAAGAAAAAGTGTGAACCGGAAAAAGAATTATCATTAGATTCTTTTGTCCATGAGAACGGCAACCATGCCAGATACGAGATACCGGACTGGTCTGATGACCCCTCTGATAATGTTCTGCGTTCCGAGTTGAAACAGGTGATCGATGCCGCCATACTATCTCTTCCGACTAAATATCGCTTGGTCTTTAACCTTAGAGATATTGAGGGTTTCAACACGGAAGAGACGGCCGAAATTCTTGGAATATCCGTACAATCGGTCAAGACAAGATTGCACCGCGCACGCTTATTCTTGAGGAAAAAGATATCGAATCATTATGTAGAGGGGAAGATCCAATGAAGGAGGACTGTAAGAAATATTTTGAAAGAATATCAGAATACTTGAATGGTGAATTGGATGATGAGATCTGCTATGAAATCGAAACCCACCTTAAAGAATGCCGGGAATGCCGGGAATGCCTTGATTCCCTAAAAAAGACTATCCAACTGTGCAAAGAGGCGGGAAAGGAGACGGTGCCATCTTATATTCGCGAGCGCCTGAGATCAAATCTTAGGCAATTACTCAACCGGAGAACGAAATAGACATCCTCCTGTATCGGCTTTTCCCCAAAAGACTGATATTTGGTCCCCAATGCCCATGATTATTTCACTCAACTTTGTAACCTTATAGCCTTTTTGCTATCATTATAGTAAAGATTAGGTGTCGGGTCCTAGCCTTTGTAGTGAGGGCAAAATCATTAATTTGAGGAGAATAGGGAGATGAAAAAGTTCGTGTTTGTGATTTCCAAGGGGTTTGAAAAATCAGGGGCTGCAACGAGGGCATTTCAGTTTGCAAGCATTGCTGCGGAAAAGGGTCATCATGTAGTGGTCTTTCTGATAGACGATGCTGTCCATTGGGCTCAATTAGGAATGGCGGAGGGAATCCGATCTTCGACGGGAGAAGATATGAAAGATCTTTTAGACAAGCTAATTGCGAAAAAAACACCGATACATGTATGTGAGGCCTGTGCCGACAAACGCCTGATATCTCCGGATGAATGCATTCAAGGTTCTGTGGTATCTGGTGGTGGTGTCCTTGTAGATATGATGACGGATCCAGAGTGCAAGGTGTTTACTTTTTAGACACCGGTGTATAAAGAGATATTGCAATGGCCGGAAAAATCTCGCGAAGATCATTCATCAAAGGTGGCCTGGCTGCAGCAGGCGTCATAGCCGCTTCCTCAGTTCCGCTTCCTGCTGCTGTAAGAGGTAGCAACCAGAAAGAGCTGGCAACACTTATTGATGTCAGGAAATGCATTGGGTGTGGGGCGTGTGTCGAGGCATGCCGTGAAGTCAACGGGTACAAATTTCCTGAACCCAAAAAACCCTTTCCTAAAATGTATCCGGGCAGAGTCAAGGTTTCTGATTGGTCTGATAAGAGGGATGTCACAGATCGATTGACGCCTTATAACTGGCTCTTTATCCAGGAAGCTACTGTAACCATAGACGGTAAGGAAGAGACCTTTACCTTTCCCCGTCGCTGCATGCATTGCCAGAATCCTCCATGTGCGGATCTATGTCCATGGGGTGCTGCGCGCAAATTGAAAAATGGGATCACCCGGATTGATGCGGATGTCTGCCTCGGGGGTTCAAAGTGTAAGGTGGTGTGTCCCTGGCATATTCCCGAGCGACAGACCGGTGTTGGAATGTACTTGGATATTCTGCCTTCATTTGCCGGAAATGGGGTGATGTATAAATGCGACCGCTGCTATAATCGGATCGAAAAGGGAGAGTTGCCTGCCTGCATTGAAGTATGTCCGGAGCATGTACAGAAGATTGGTCCCAGAGATGAAATTCTCAAAGAGGCCCATGCCATTGTGAAAGAAATAAACGGTTATATCTATGGTGAAAAGGAGAACGGCGGAACGAATACGATCTATGTTTCTCCGGTGCCTTTCGAGGAACTGAATAAGGCTATTGAAAAAGGTCCCGGGAAGCCGCATCTAAAACCTGTAGAAGATTCCATGGCCCATGCTGATAATCTGGCAAAGGCGATGATGATTGCGCCGATAGCTGGAATTGCAGCAGCAGTGGGCAAAGCTTATAAATCCGCTAAAGGTGAAATACCATGGGGTTCTAGTGACAAAGGGGATTAGAGATGCACAGAATCCTAATATCGAAATTCGAAATAATTTTCAAATTGTTCAAATTCAAATAACCGAAAGGCGAGACTTATATGTCAGCAATAACTTTAATATTCAAGGGGGGATCAGAGGGGAAGGGGAAATGAAATCCATTGATACCCGGAATTTGTCAGGAGGCAGGAAAGTCCTATTCCGGATATACATAGCGACCTTCATTTTAATGGCATTTACCGGATTTGGCCAGATGCCTATATTTAAACGCTATTACGTATCCGATATTCCTGGGATGGGATGGTCAGCCGATTTTTATCTGACTCACTATATTCATTACATCGGTGCCATTTTTCTCTTGGGCCTTTTGTCCTATGTCATAATGGATTTCATACTTTCGGGCAGAAAGGAATTCAGTCTGACATATTCGGCCTATGTGCGAATTGCCATGCTGGGGGGTATCATTATAACCGGAATTTTCAGGGTCTTGAAGAATCTGCCTGATGTGGTTTTTTCGCCCGGCTTTACGCTTTTCATAGATATTTCTCACCTGGGCTTTATGATGTTGTATCTTCTGATGGCAGTTGTTTTCCTGATTATGAAGTCAGGATGGGTCGTAAGAAGATAAAGCACTGCTTTTTTCCTGCTTAATAAAAGATTTACACAATTCTAATCTAATACTAACATTAAAGTTTAAAAATTTTTTATTTTGAAACACTATATGTCCCAAAGACGAATATCATCATGACAAAGGAACGTATACTTGTTGTAGAAGATGAAGAAGATATCCTTGAATTGGTGAGGTTCAACTTATCAAGAGAGGGGTATAGTGTTATGGGTGCCGCAAGTGGTGAAGAGGCTTGGAGGTTGGCCTCATCCGAACTTCCGGACCTCATAGTTCTGGATCTTATGCTTCCGGGAATAGACGGCTTGGAAGTCACAAAGATAATTAGAAATGATTCCAGGACCAGAGACATTCCCATCATAATGTTGACAGCCAAGGGGGAAGAAGCGGATATCGTCACAGGCCTGGAACTTGGAGCCGATGATTATATCACCAAGCCTTTCAGTCCAAGGATTTTGGTTGCGAGGGTAAGAGCGGTTTTGCGCAGAAAGGTAAAAGAAACAGCAGAGGAGTCATCGGTTCTTAAAATTCATGATCTTGTAATACATCCCGGCCGTCATGAGGTGCTCGTTGAGGGTAAACCCGTTGAGTTGACCTTTACGGAGTTTGGTATCCTGGGTTATTTGGCAAGGAGACCGGGATGGGTGTTTACGCGCTCGCAAATTGTGGATGCGGTGCGAGGTGATGATTACTTTGTCACTGATCGGGCGGTGGATGTTCAGATCGTTGGTCTCAGGAAAAAACTGGGACCTGCCAGCAGGTATATTGAAACGGTAAGAGGTATAGGATATCGTTTCAGGGAGTAGCGCATGGCAAGAAAAAAACGGTTGCTCTGGCAACTCTATCCTTCCTATCTGCTGATCATAATCGTATCTCTTGTAGCCGTCACATGGTATGCATCGAAATCCTTGAGACATTTCTTTCTTGAACAAACCGCGGCAGGTCTCGAAGCAAGGGCCCTTCTTTTTGAACAACAAATACTGGAACACCTTGATCCTCCTGATATAGACCATATTGATCAATTGTGCAAAAACATAGGCATACGCTCCTCCACTCGCATTACAGTGATACTGCCTTCAGGCAAAGTCATCGGTGATTCCGAAGGCGTTCCTGCTGGTATGGATAGTCATGCGGACCGCCCTGAGATTTTACAGGCCTTAACCGGACGCTTAGGAATGTCAACAAGGTACAGCCGGACCCTTGAAAAGAACATGATGTATACGGCGATACCAGCCAGAAAAGGCGCACAAACGATTGCTATTATCCGCACATCCATACCAGTCACTGCAATTGATAATGCTTTAAAGGACATTCAGATCAAGATCGCTGTTGGAGGCCTGATCATATCGCTATTTGCCGCGATTCTCTGCCTGCTGATCTCTCGCCGGATCAGTCGTCCATTAGAGGAGATGAGACAGGGTTCAGAGCATTTTGCACGTGGTGACCTGGAATACAGGCTTTCGGTTCCCGATTCCGAAGAGATGAAGGGTCTCGCAGAAGCGATGAACCAGATGGCGGCCCAGCTTGATGACCGGATAAAGGCGGTCGTGAAGCAGCGTAACGAGTTTAAAGCCGTTCTTTCAAGTATGGTTGAAGGGGTTATTGCCGTAGATATGGATGAGCGTATAATCAACATGAATAATGCCGCTGCACAAATGTTAAAAACCAGTCCTTCTGAGGCACAGGGCCGGAGTATTCAGGAGGTGGCAAGAAATACCGCTTTACTGCGATTTGTAGCAAACGCATTATCAAGCCAGAATGCCTTCGAAGGAGATATTGCACTACGCTCTGATGGACAAAGGATTTTGAATGGGCATGGTACGGTCCTCCATGACGCTGAGGGTAATCATATCGGCGCACTCATTGTATTAAATGATGTGACACGCCTCCGCAAACTTGAAAATATCCGTCGCGAATTCGTCGCCAACGTCTCCCATGAAATAAAGACACCTATTACGGCAATTAGTGGATTTGTGGAAACCCTTCGTGCAGGCTCGATAAAGGATCCCAAGGATACAGAGCGGTTCCTGGCAATTATAATGAAGCATGTGAATCGGCTTAATACTATTATTGAAGATCTTCTGAGTCTTTCCAGAATTGAGGAAAAGGCTGAAAAAGAAGAAGTCGGACTTGCTGTGGGTCGTGTTAAGGATGTACTCCAGACTGCGATCCAGCTCTGTGAGGTGAAAGCTGCTTCCAAACGGATCAATCTTGAATTGTCGGGCAATGAAGACATTGTGGCAGAAATTAATCACCCACTCCTTGAACAGGCCGTGGTAAATCTCCTGGATAATGCCATCAAATACAGTAACGACGGCAGTGCTATCCAGATAAAGGCTGAACAGACAGATGATGAAACCATTATCTCTGTCCGCGACCAGGGCTGCGGTATAGACAAAGAGCACCTTTCTCGCCTTTTTGAGCGCTTTTACCGTGTGGACAAGGCGAGAAGCCGCAAATTAGGCGGAACAGGTCTGGGCCTTGCCATTGTCAAACATATTGTCCAAGCGCACAGGGGCCGGGTCTCGGTTGATAGCACGCCGGGGGAGGGAAGCGTCTTTACAATTTACCTGCCAAAAGATTAGGTTGTGATAATCAGAATTTGCTCTGAGCGGCCTTTATCTTTAAGCCGGATTGTAAATAACGCTTGGCAGTTATTTCCATGATTTTGACAGAAAAAATATAATCAAGCCGAATATTTCAAGTCGTCCAAGGAGCATATCGGCAGTTAGAATCCATTTTCCAATACACGGAATTTGACTGAAATTGCTCATGGAACCAACCATTCCAAAGCCCGGACCTACATTCCCCATGGTGGTAGCAGATCCCGAAAAGGCGGAAAGGCCGTCTACACCCAGAGCGGTTAGTAAGAGGGTGGAAATAAAGACAATACCGAGATAAAGACAAATATATACAATGCCCATTTCAACCACGTCATTATCGACCGGCATTTTATTGACTTTCATTATAATTACCGCATTGGGATGTTGTATTTGCCTAATCCTTTTCGTAATAGATTTCCAGAAAATTACTATTCTATCAACTTTGATACCTCCAGAGGTAGAACCTGCACATGCGCATTGCAAAGTGAAAAATATAATTACTAATTGTGAAAATGATGGCCATAGGGATGTGTTTGTAGTGGCAAACCCAGTTGAAGTTCCCACGGAAATGATCTGAAATGCGGCGTAGCGTAAAGCTTCTGTCCAGCTCTGAAATTGATTTCCATGAAGATTGAGCGTTGTTATTATAATCCCTGTTATAAGCGCTAAAATATAATACCTTACAATTGATGATTTCCAGATACCATCAAAATTTCCGGCAATGCAAGCAAACAGAATGCCGAAGTGTATCCCTGAGAGGACCATGAAAATCATGATTACGAGCTCGACATAAGCGCTTTTATAATAAGCAATACTCAAGTTCTTAGGTGAAAAACCTCCGGTAGCTATGGTTGCAAAAGAGTGTGTAACAGAATCAAACAAATTCATTCCACAAAGTAGCAGTGAAATTGTTTCAGCTAATGTTAGACCGACATATATGACTATTAATATTTGCAAGGTCTTCCGCGTTCGGTAATGGAAATTGTCCATAGCAAGATGAGACATTTCGGTTCGATATAAAATCATTCCAGCCGATCCCATAGATGGCAAGACCGAGAGTACAAATATGATAATACCCACACCACCGATCCAGTGAGTTACCGATCGCCAGAATAACAATCCTAGGGGGAGATTCTCTATATTTCTAAGGATGGATGAGCCGGTAGTGGTGAAGCCTGATACACTTTCAAACCAGGCATTTGTAAATGTAAATTCTCCACCATAGAGAACATATGGAATGGCGCCAACCAGACATGATAAAAGCCAGCCGAATACTACTATAATAAACCCTTCTTTATTAGTGATTTTCGTGGTCGAGGGAACAAAAATTAGGGGGAAGATCCCAAAAAGAGCAGAGATTATGGCACTATAAAGAAGAGGGAAAAACGCAGAATCTGCATTGAGCGTAGAAATAGCGGCAGAGATAAGAAAAAAAATTGCATTGAACAGTAGAACAAATGCGGCATATCTGAGAATAATATGAAGTCTCATTCTGCTGCCTCAGAAGATCGTGACCGTGCACACAATTCTTGAATTGCAGAGACTAGGTGATACAATTCATCTTGAGTTTCAACTTTAACATCAAATGGTTCCCTGCCTTTTATAAACTTCTGAATCCCTTCTGTTATTTTGATTATAGGGCTTACCATATAATAATTGATAAGATAGTTGAAAATTACGGTGAAAATGAGTGCGGATAAAATGGCCACAATTCCTGGCATTATTGCTCTATGCGCCCTATTTTTCAAATCTGATGCCGTCCGATACATGGTTTCGTCATTAAGGGTCATAAGTTTTTCAACAGAAATTTTTGCATCAAGAAATGCCCGATGTACTTTTTGAAAATACCAGCTTAAATTTCCTTCACTCTTAGTGCCAACAACTGGTTTTATCCACAAAGCCTTGTAGGTTTTATAATTTGATTCTATATCGTTAACATACTCTTGTTCTCCAGGTATCGTTATATTATTTTTTGCGACTTCGAATCCTTTTTGAAAAAAACTATCTGCAGACTCCATTATCGACCTGCCCTGTTCCCATTTACCGGAAAGGAGCAGCAATACAGCACTATCTTCTCTTTCAAGGGCTTCGATCATGGTTTTTGCAGCATTAATGCTTTTATAATTATCATCCAGGAGCCTTTGAACAGATATTCCTATAGAGCTCAATTCATATATTGACCATACCCCTGCGATAAATAACATCGCAGTTAAGATCAGAAATCCAGATAAAATTTTTATTCGTAACCCCATAAATTCCCCTCCGAGCTATATTAGAAATCAAATTTCACGACTTTAAATGAATTTAGTTGTGTCTAACACCTCTGGTTTCCTCGCTTTTTTGAGGAGTGAAATTATATTTAACATCAGTATTTTGACATATTGCAAATTTAATTGCAAATGTGAAGAGCTTGGCTGATCAGGTAATGAAGTACCAGGATTTTCACGAAGTATATGGTGATTGCCTAGGTGATTTTACTGCCGAATGGACAAGGCGAGAAGCCGCAAATTAGGCGGCACAGGTCCGGGCCCTGCCATTGTCAAGTATATTGTCCAGGCACACAGAGGCCGGGTATCGGTTGAGAGCACGCCAGGTCAAGGAAGTGTCTTTACAATTTACCTGCCTTTTTATCGGAAGAGCAAAAGATTTCATTTCTCATTCAATTCTAATCTATCTCTAATAAATCGCTAACAATTCAGGATTAATTTTTGCCTGGTTTTAATTGTTCGCTAGGAGATTGATTGTGGCAAAACAGTAACCATTTGAATCAATAATTATTTTTGAGAAACAGGAGGAGTATTCAGTAATGAAGAAAAAGATTTTTGTGATAATGATTATGGCGGTAATGGTTGGTTTTTCGACAAATTTAGTTTTGGCAGGAAATATTGTTATCAAGGGTTCCACTACGGTTCTTCCAATTGCACAGAAAGTGGCGGAAGTATACATGAAAGAACATCCTGATGTGAAGATATCCATTTCGGGTGGCGGCTCGGGTAATGGTATTAAGGCACTAATTGATGGTTCGACTGATATCGCAGACAGCTCCCGATTTATCAAGCAAAAGGAAGTAAAGCTGGCCGTGGAAAATGGAAGATATCCGGTGCCGTTTGCCGTGGCATACGACAGTATAGTGCCGGTAGTGCATCCCAGCAATTTTGCATTAAACCTCAACATGGACCAGCTTAAGGCTATGTATAAGGGAGAAATCAAAAACTGGAAAGATGTAGGAGGACCTGACAGGGAAATCGTTGTTGTCTCAAGGGATACCTCGTCCGGAACCTATGAAGTCTGGCACGAGAAGGTGATGAAAAAAGAAAGGGTCTATCCCGGCGCACTCCTTCAGGCTTCAAACGGGGCCGTTGTGCAGGTTGTTTCGAAAAATAAGAATGCTATTGGTTACATAGGCATTGGATATCTCGATTCATGCGTGAAGGCCTTGTCGGTAGACAAGATCGTGGGATCAGAAGAGACAACCCTGAACGGGACATACCCGATAAGCAGACCTCTGTATATGTTTACAGCCGGCTGGCCAAAGGGAGATACAGTTAAGTTTATCACTTTTGTTTTGCATCCCAAAAAGGGTCAAAAATATGTGGCAGATGCAGGGTATGTGCCCCTATACTAAGGTATATTTTCAGACTAATTAGCCACGGACAAACACACGGGCTTTTTGTTCGGTCAGCTTGTCTTGTTAAATGCAGATCCTTCTTTCCGTCCGGGATGCCCGAAAAAAAGTCTGTGTTTGTCTATAGTTTTATGAATTCAAATTTTTTTTGAAAAACTGAATGATAAAGAGCCATCAAGGAGGAAAGGGGCGTCAGAGAAAAGAAAAGGCTATCCGCATCTTTTTTTTCTGTGTCGCACTGGCTTCCATAACAACCCTCACGCTGATTGTTCTCTTTCTTTTTGTAGAAGGTCTTCCAATCTTCGGCAAAGTTTCTTTTAAGGATTTTATCTTTGGCCAATTCTGGTACCCCACAGATGATCCTCCTGATTTCGGCATTTTCCCGCTGATCATAGCATCCCTATCAGTGACCGCCGTGGCTTCTGTTATTTCTATTCCTCTGGGAGTATTGACCGCCCTCTATCTCGCAGAGGTTGCATCTTATAGGCTTAGGGAATTGGTTAAACCGGTTGTAGAGCTTCTGGCGGCACTTCCTTCCGTGGTTATCGGATTCTTCGGCATGGTGATTGTGGCGCCATTCCTTCAAGAGATTCTTGACATACCTACAGGACTGAATCTTTTTAATGCTTCGTTGATGTTGGCTTTCATGTCCATACCAACTATTTGCAGCATCTCTGAGGATGCCATCTTTAATGTGCCCACAGAGCTCAAAGAGGCCTCTCTCGCTCTGGGTGCAACCCACTGGGAAACCATATGGCGAGTCATTATTCCCGCATCCATTTCCGGCATCTCAACGGCTACTATTTTGGGAATGTCAAGGGCTATCGGGGAGACCATGGTCGTACTTATGGTGGCCGGTGGCGCGACAATGTTACCTTCTTCGCTATTTGATCCGGTAAGGCCAATGCCTGCCAGTATAGCTGCAGAAATGGCAGAGGCCCCTTTTCGGGGAGACCATTATTATGCGCTCTTTGCAACGGGTATCGTCCTATTTGCCTTTACCCTGTTATTTAACATGATAGCAGATCACATTGCGCACAAATACAGGCAGGTAGGAGCAGCAACCCTCTGAGGATCAATAGGAATGCGGACTGCGTTATGAACGAATCAAATACATCTTATATGGGTCTTAATTCCGGGCTTTTCCCTAAATCGGAGAAGGTTCAGGGGGAAAAAACAGCTGTCTCACAGGCAAAGCCAGGTCTCCTGAGTCGGCGTAAAATTTTTCAGCGGTTTATGTTTTTTCTTTTCAGACTCTCCGCAGCAATTAATGGCATTGCACTGCTTATTATTATCTATTTTCTCGTTGTAAGGGGATGGCGGGCCATTAACTGGACATTTCTGACACAGCCGCCCATGGACTCCATGACAAAAGGCGGTATCTTTCCCTGCATTGTTGGGACCCTATGCCTCAGCCTGGGTGCCATTCTGGTTGCCCTTCCTATAGGAGTTGCATCTGCCATATATCTTAATGAATATGCAAAGCCAGGACGGATTTTGCGGATCATTCGTCTTGGGATCAATAACCTCGCAGGGGTTCCCTCCATAGTCTTCGGCCTGTTTGGTCTTGCCTTTTTCGTTGTCTGGCTACAGTTTGGGGTTAGCATTTTATCCGGGGCGCTGACCCTTGGCGCAATGACCTTACCTGTGATTATCGGAGCCTCCGAAGAGGCTCTCAGAGGTGTTCCAGACACATACCGCGAAGCATCCCTCGGCCTTGGAGCGACCAGGTGGCAAACGATTTACAAGGTGGTCTTGCCGACTGCCCTGCCAGGTATTCTTACCGGTGCTATTCTGGGCATTAGTCGGGCAGCAGGAGAAACCGCTCCCATAATGTTTACTGCCGCAGTCTTCTTTACGCCCGCAATGCCGTCTTCCATTTTCGATGAGATTATGGCGCTTCCGTATCACATTTACGTCCTTGCAACAGCAGGAACGGAGATAGAAGCAACACGGCACCTCCAATATGGAACAGCCCTTGTGCTGATTGTTCTTGTTTTAGGACTGAACCTTATTGCTATAATCTACAGGGCTCATCTAAGAAGGAAAATGCATTAAAAGGTTGTATAGGATGGATGATTTAATAAAGATGACAGCAAAGGATTTGGATTTCTATTATGGTGATTTTCATGCCTTGATTGATATCTCCCTTGATTTTTATGAAAATCAGGTGACGGCCCTTATCGGTCCATCGGGATGTGGAAAAAGCACATTGCTGCGGTGCCTGAACCGTATGAATGATCTGATCCCAAATATTCGCGTGGAGGGTAATATTATTTTGGATGGTCATGACATATATGACCCCAATGTTGATGTGGTTGCTCTTCGACGTCGTGTAGGCATGGTATTTCAAAAACCAAACCCCTTTCCCAAGACTGTCTTTGAAAATGTGGCATACGGATTGCGCGTCAACGGCATCAATGATAAGGCCTTTATTTCGGAACGGGTTGAAAAGACCCTACGGCAGGCCGCCCTTTGGGAAGAAGTGAAGGACAGGCTTCACGATTCAGCCCTTGGCCTGTCAGGAGGGCAGCAGCAGCGCCTCTGTATCGCCCGGGCGATGGCTGTGGAACCTGAAATCCTACTGATGGATGAGCCTTGCTCGGCTCTCGATCCTATAGCCACTCAAAAGATCGAAGAACTAATCCATCAATTGAAAAAGACCTATACTATTATTATTGTAACGCATAACATGCAGCAAGCGGCGCGAGTTTCAGACATCACAGGCTTTTTTTACCTGGGCAAGCTCATTGAGACAGATAAGGCCGAGACGATTTTTACTCGCCCCAAATTTACCCAGACATCCGATTATATCACCGGACGTTTCGGTTAAAATCAATACCCACAGTGAGGGATGAATTATGAAATGGCATTTGCAGAGAGAGATAGATAAACTGAAAAAAAAGATACTTTCACTGGGCGCTATGGTAGAGGAACGGGTGAGAATGGCTATTGAAGCTCATGAGAAAAGGGATGGAGATCTGGCAAAAAAAATTATAGCTGCTGACCGTGAAGTTGATGCGCTTGAGGTAGAGATGGAAGAGGAATGCCTGAAGATCCTGGCCTTGTACCAGCCTGTTGCCGTGGACTTGCGATTCATCAGTGCTATTATCAAGATCAACAATGATCTTGAGCGTATTGGTGATGAGGCCGTAAACATTGCAGAACGTGTTGAGAATATTTCAAAGCGTCCTCCTGTAAAAGTCCCGTTTGATTTCACTATTATGGCTGAAAAAACCGAAGCCATGCTCAAGGGCAGCCTTGATGCAATTGTGAACCTTGATGTTGATCTTGCATACAAAATATGTTTGCTGGATGACGAAGTGGATGAAATACATCACAGCATTTATGATAAAATAAAAGAGGCTATTAATCGCGAACCTGACAATACTGGATACTTGATCAATCTCTTTTTAATCTCCAGGCACCTCGAACGAATAGCGGACCACGCCACCAACATCGCAGAAGATGTAATCTATATGATTGAAGGAAAGATTTCCCGGCATAGGAAGAACTCAATCAACCCTGATCATGCAAAAAACCGGCACACGTAGTTACTGAAACTTCCGCATGGTACTATGTCCCGACCACAATTCCCCCGTCAACGCGCAGAACCGCTCCCGAGATAAAGCTGGCTTCGTCCGAGGCTAAAAAGAGGTAGGCGAAAGCGATTTTCGGATCTTACAGTCTTGGATTATTATGCCGGATTTTCCTGGCTCGCTCTTAATTCTTCTTCAAATTGCTTAAAAAACTGGTCTTTTTCCTTCCAATCCGGACCGAATTTCTTATTAAAATAGCTGCCCATCCTGTCAAAGAGTTTTTGCCAGACAGATTCGCCACCGCCCAAAACCACATCTTCAAGGTGTGACCTGAGTTCCGAAATCTTTTCCTTGGGCAGGAAAGAAACAGCGCCTAATTTTATAGAATTTTTCAATGATTCGGGTGAGAGGGCATGGGCCGTGAACATGACTGTTGGAAATCCCCTGGAGACGGAGGTTTTCAAAAGGTCAAAACCATTTACCCCCATAATATCCAGAATAACCACAT